>JARIAN010000105.1 GCA_029257865.1 Phocaeicola sp. | reverse complement strand
GGACCGTGTTGGACTGACCTCTGGTTTACCGGTTGTGCCGCCAGGTGCATCGCCGGGTATCTAAGTCGGGATCGGATAAGTGCTGAAAGCATCTAAGTACGAAGCCGGCCACAAGATTAGATTTCTTAGGGTCGTCGTAGACTACGACGTTGATAGGATGCAGGTGTAAAGCTGGAGACAGCAAAGCCGAGCATTACTAATTGCCCGTTCACTTTTCTTATCCTTTCAGGTGGTATTCCTCATATAGGATTATGGATGGTATATACGTTTAGTTTTTATTTTCTCTAATTACTTGCTTTTACTTCATGAATCAATAATGATATTCAGGTGACTATTGCACGAAGGTTCCACCTCTTCCCATTCCGAACAGAGAAGTTAAGCTTCGTCACGCCGATGGTACTGCAGATTGTGGGAGAGTAGGTAGTTGCCGTTTTAGTGAGCCCCGAGCGGAAACGCTTCGGGGCTTTTTTCATGCCTATGTGTGACTTTTATAAAATACTTTGACGGAATTTTTTATAGTATAAAAAAACTCTGTACTTTTGCCTTTAAATTTTACGATAAAAACTATGAAGCACAGTTTGAAAAAGAGAATGATGTTGCTCGGCTTGGGTGGCATTATGTTGGGTAGTCAGCTGCCCGTTTTAGCACAAGAAAATTACATTCCGACAGCGAGTAATTTAGAAGCTCGTGAAAAATTCAATGACAGCAGATTTGGGATATTCTTACATTGGGGTATTTATAGCATGTATGCCCAAGGGGAATGGTATATGCATAATGCAGGTATAGACCATGATGAATATGCTAAAGCTGCCTCAGGATTTTATCCTTCCAAGTTCAATGCACATGATTGGGTGGCAGCCATTAAAGCTGCGGGTGCAAAGTATATTTGTTTTACTACTCGTCATCATGACAGCTTTTCAATGTTTGACACTAAGTATTCCGATTATGATATTATGGATGCTACCCCGTTTAAGCGAGATGTGGTGAAAGAGTTGGCTGATGAATGCGCTAAGCAAGGCATTACTTTGCATTTGTATTATTCACATTTGGACTGGACCCGTGAAGATTATTATCCTTTAGGACGTACAGGTCATACAACAGGACGCAAAAATCATGGAGAGTGGAAAACTTATCAAGAATTCATGAATAACCAGTTGACAGAACTCCTTACCAATTATGGTCCTATCGGAGCAATTTGGTTTGATGGTAAATGGGATCAACCCGATGATTTCGATTGGCATTTAGATGAACAATATGCCTTGATTCATCGCCTGCAGCCAGCTTGCTTGATTGGTAACAATCATCACAAGCAAATAAATCCAGGTGAGGATTTTCAGATGTTTGAGCGCGACCTTCCTGGAGAGAACAAGGCAGGACTGTCTGATGAGAGTGTAATCAGCCGCTTGCCACTTGAAACCTGTGAAACGATGAATGGCATGTGGGGATATAAGATTGCCGACCAAAATTACAAGTCGGTAAAACAGCTGGTGAGATTGCTGGTTGGGGCTGCTGGAAAAGGCGCCAATCTGTTGATGAATATCGGCCCTCAACCCAATGGTGAACTTCCGGCTTTGGCCTTGGACCGTTTGAAAGGCATGGGAGAATGGTTAAATAAATATGGTGAAACCATTTATGCTACCGACGGAGCAGGAATAGTTGAAAAATGGGGAACCGTAACTAAGAAAGGCAACAAACTTTATGTGCATATTCTAGCAGATAAAATGCCGGATGAAATAGTCATTCCTTTGGAAAAGAGAGCCAAGAAAGTTTTCACTTTTGATGATCATGTTTCTCTGAAAAACAAATACGATCGTAAGTCACATACATTGACTATCTCTACCATTTCATTAAAAGCATCTACAGACTGTATTGTAGAAGTTCATTTGTAATTATATAAAGGTGTTTTGTTGCATTTTTAGTAGGATAAGTGCATATATATTATGTTTTTTATCTCGATTTGATTATCTTTGCGACAAAATTATTAATTAGTAACCATTAAAACACAGTAATTTATGTTTAACAAACATCCTAAAGGGTTGGTTGCAGCATCTTTTGCAAATTTGGGAGAGCGTTTCGGCTTTTATACCATGATGGCAATTTTGGTGCTCTTTTTGCAGGCTAAGTTTGCTTTGACGGGGAAAGAAGCAGGCTTGATTTATTCGACATTTTATTTTTCAATTTACATTCTAGCCTTGGTTGGAGGTATCATTGCGGATAAGACCCGCAATTATAAAGGAACTATTTTGGCTGGTATCATCTTGATGTCCTTAGGTTATTTGATTTTGTCTTTACCTTCTGACACTCCAGTAAAAAATCAGACTTTGATGCTGACGATAACTTGCATCGGATTGTTTGTAATAGCCTTTGGTAACGGTCTTTTCAAAGGAAACTTGCAGGCATTGGTCGGACAGATGTACGACAATCCGAAGTATGCCAGTATGCGTGACTCAGGTTTCTCTCTTTTCTATATGTTTATCAACGTAGGAGCTATTTTTGCTCCGATGGCTGCGGTAAGTATGCGTAACTGGTGGTTGGTTAAGAACGGATTTGAATATAGTGCAGACCTTCCAGCATTGTGTCATGGCCATTTGGCTGGTACTCTCCAGCCACAAGCTGCTGAAACATTCAAGACCTTGGCTGCCGAAGTAAGCGGTGCTCCTGTAACCGATTTGACTCAGTTTGCAAATGATTACTTGAACGTATTCTCTACAGGTTTCCATTATGCTTTCGGTGTAGCCATTGTGGCGATGGTAGTGTCAATGTTGATTTATGTGATCAATAAGAACAAGTTCCCAGATCCTAACAATAAGGCAAAGGTGCAGACATCTGAAGTTGTAGAAATGAGTGCTCAAGAAGTAAAGCAAAGAATTTTGGCTTTGTTTGCTGTTTTTGCTATAGTTATCTTCTTTTGGTTCTCTTTCCATCAGAATGGTCTTACTTTGACATTCTTTGCTAAAGAATATACCGACTTGAATTTGTTTGGTATGCCTATTACAGCTGAGCTGTTCCAGTCATTGAACCCGATATTTGTGGTGACTTTGACTCCAGTAGTAATGGCTATCTTTGCACATCAGCGTGCTGCTGGTAAAGAGCCTTCTACTCCAAAGAAGATTGCAATCGGTATGGGTATTGCTGCAACTGGATTTGTAATCATGGCTATAGGTTCTTATTTAGGCAACTTGCCTTTGCATGAAGATATCCTGGCTGCAGGAACTTCTCCATTGAAAGTGACTCCATGGTTGCTTATCGCAACTTATCTGGTATTGACAATTGCTGAATTGTATATTTCTCCACTGGGTATTTCGTTCGTTTCAAAAGTAGCTCCTCCTAAATATCAAGGTATCATGCAGGGAGGGTGGCTAGGTGCTACAGCTATCGGAAACCAGCTGCTGGTAATCGGCGCTATCTTGTACGAGTCAATTCCTATTTGGATGACTTGGACTGTATTTGTAGTTGCTTGTTGCATTTCAATGTGTACCATGTTGTTTATGTTGAAGTGGCTGGAGCGTATTGCCAAATAATAAATCAGATAATAATCAAAAAGATAAAGGCCAGATGACATTGTGTGTGTTGTCTGGCCTTTATTGACTTTATGGGATTATTGTTATTTCTTGTCCATCATTTTCTGTAGCTTTCCAGAAATGACAAAGAGGAAGATAGCAGCGGCACCACTCATGAAAACGAATATCATAAAGAAATCGTGCAGGTCTTTGATAGGATACCCCATAAAACTTTTGCTAACTCCATCTTCCGGATAATATCCACTTAGCATACCCGCAAACTTATTGGCAGCAGAAGTGCTGAGATACCATACCCCCATCAGCAACGATGAAAAACGGGCAGGAGAAAGTTTGTAAACAAGAGATAGGCCGATGGGAGCAAGACAGAGTTCTCCCATTGTGTGAATTAGATAAAGGCCGGTAAGCCAAATCATACTGACCTTAACACCAGGTTCCAGATCTTTTACTCCAAAAGCGATAAATAGATATCCCATAGAGAGCAAAAACAGGCCGATAGCTTGTTTCCTAGGAGAGTTTGGTTCTATGCCTCTTTTTCCGAGGAAAGACCAAATAGCAGCAAAGACTGGTGCCAGTGCTACAATCATGATTGGGTTGAATGATTGGAAGTAGGCTGCCGGTATTTCCCAGTTGCCGATATGCCGGTCGGTTTGTTCATCGGCAAAGAAAGTTAGTGACGCACCAGCTTGTTCGTATGCTGCCCAGAAAAAGATGACAAAAAACGCAATGATATAGATGATTCCGATACGGATTTTTTCAGTCTTGTTCAAACTATGGTCTGTAATGATGATAAGAGGCATGACAATCACTGTTGCATAGATTAATGAGCCAATCCAGTCCGCATTGCTGAAATAACCTCCTTGCATGTCAGGATTCCAGTTGGCGGCAAAGATTAGAGTAAGAAGGATGGTTCCACTAATCATAAGGTAAGTACGTTTTGAACTTCCGGATGAGGCAGGAATATTTTTTTTGGGGAAGTTTTTTTCTGGAGGAAGTCCGATGGGGGTACCGTCTGGCGCACAGATATACTTGTTTTTGAAAAGCTGGAAAACTAAGGCTCCTAGTATCATTCCAATGCAGGCTGCTAAAAATCCCCATTTAAAATCTTCGGGATGTCCGGTGTTGCCAATCAATCCACACACCAATGGAGCAATGGTAGAGCCTACATTTACTCCCATATAGAAAATAGTGAAGGCTGCATCCTTCCGTTCATCTTCCGGTGTATAGAGTCGTCCCACCATTGTAGAGATGTTGGGCTTAAAAAAACCATTTCCAATAATGAGTAATCCAAGTCCGCAGAACATCAGCCATTTGGCCAATTCTTGTTGCTGGAAATAACATGCACTGAGGAAAAGCAGAAACTGTCCGATGGCCATGGTAAGTGCTCCGGTGACGATGGAGCGTCGGTTTCCCCAATACTTGTCGGCAATATATCCTCCGATGAGTGGTGTAAGGTAGACCAGTCCGGTATAGCTGCCGTAGATTTGAGAAGCGGTTTCTTTGTTGAGGAGCAGAGCTTGTACCATATAAAGCATAAACAAAGCACGCATTCCATAGTAACTGAAGCGTTCCCACATTTCAGTCAGAAATAAAAGATAAAGCCCTTTAGGATGTCCTTTTGTTTGTTTCATAGGAATAAATGTGTTAAAAGAGTTAGTAAATAGATTAGAAGTTGCAAAAATAGTAAATATAGTTCTTTTCAACAAGGATTCTTCATTGAAGATAGAATCTGTAAGGATAAATAAAAACGGGCTGTCTCATTGGTCGAAACAGCCCGTTGGTTTTGTTTAAGCGTTAATATATAATCCTATGTATTATTGAATGTCAGCGGTAACAGATGCGTTTTGGTAGCTTGCGGTAACTTTATCAAAGAAGTTAGGGTCTGGATTAGCTTCGAGCAACTGCATCATCAAGTCATAAACATCGGCATGGCTATCCAACTTTAAAGCAGTTTGGAGGTCGTTTAGTGAAGCTTCGTATTCGCCGCTGTTCATCAATATTTCGGCTCTGGTTTTATAGTTCTCTATATCTTCCGGGTCGAGAGAGATGGCTTGATTCAAATCTTTCTTAGCCTGTTCAAATACTTTGGCATGCATATAAAGTGTTCCTCGGGTATAGTATGCAAACGATTGATATTCTTTGTCTTCTTTTGGAATCAGTTCTAAACTGGCGTTAGCGGCATGCAAAGCCAATTTAAGGTCTCCATAATAGCTGCAGATGAGTGCCATATAGCAATGTGCATATCCATTGTCAGGGAAATCGTTGATTTCGTTGTTCAAGTATTTGTAGGCTTCTTCTGTGTTTCCGTTGTTGAGAGCCTCTACTCCTTTAATGTAATTTTCATGATTTGGACGATTTAAAGCAGAAATAGAAACAGAGTGAAGTGCTGTCATGCAGCATAATAATATAAGCATTAATGTTTTCATGTGATTTTTAGTGTTTTAGGTTGCTGCAAAACTAGAAACTTTTTCTGATACAAGCAACTGGCTTTTGTCTTTTTTTTTATGTTATACAATATGTTTAAAGAAGCAGAATCAGGCATTATGATGGAAAAGGTGCTTGCAGTTTCATTATTTTAGGTCTATCTTTGTGGCGGAATATTAAAAAAGCAATTAAGAATGAATCAGCAATACCCGTCTTCATTATTAGAAAAAGCAGTGGGGGAATTTGCAAAGTTGCCAGGCATAGGCCGTAAAACAGCTATGCGTTTGGTTTTGCATTTGCTTCGGCAAGATATACAGTCGGTGGAGTCTTTCGGTCAATCAGTCATTACTTTAAAACGAGAAGTGAAATATTGCAAGGTATGTCATAACATCTCAGATACAGAGACTTGTAAAATCTGTGCGAATCCGCAGCGTGATGCTTCTACTGTTTGTGTTGTAGAAAATATACGTGATGTGATGGCTGTAGAGAATACTCAGCAATATAAAGGGCTTTATCATGTGTTGGGAGGAGTTATCTCACCAATGGATGGAGTGGGACCTTCCGACCTTCAGATTGCCAGTTTAGTAGAGCGAGTAAGGCAGGGAGGTGTGAAAGAGGTAATTTTGGCTTTGAGTTCTACTATGGAGGGGGATACCACCAATTTCTTCATTTCCAGGAAACTTGCACCTTATGACGTAAAACTGACCATGATAGCGAGAGGAATCTCTATAGGAGATGAACTGGAATATACAGATGAAGTAACACTAGGGCGTTCTATAGTGAACCGTACCCTCTTTACGGGAATGATGTAAAATGAGATAATACACCTTATATTATTATATATTATGACTAGTGAAACAAGAAAGATGCTTGGAAGTTTGAAAGCAGAATATTTATTGTTCTGGCTGTTGAATATTGTATTGATGGTGGCTTATGAAGCCGATTGGTTATCCCAGGGGGGATGGGTTGGTGATGCTCGGATGGAGTATTTGAGTCAGACGGTTTGTATTCTGTTTACCATATTGATTATTCCGTTTTCGTTACGGGTGTTTAATATCACGGTAGTGCGGAAAGTTCGTAACCTTCCTTTGATGCAAGCTTTGGTCTGTTACCGCAGGTGGAGTGAAATAAGATTGGCTCTTTTGTGTGCAGCTTCATTGCTAAACCTTGCAGTGTATTATGCAACATTGAATACCACAGGGCTCTTTTGCGCCGGTATGGTGTTTGTTGCAGTATTCTTTTGTGTTCCGAGTCGGAAACAAGTGCTTAGCGAATTGGACCTTCAAGAAACAGAATTGGATGTATGAGGACGGATTTGCAAATTGCTTCAGAAAGAATCAGACTCCGTGCTCTTGAGCCAGAAGATTTGTCGGTGCTGTTTGAGGTTGAAAACGGGAAAGATGCTTGTAATTTCACGATGGCCACCGGCCCTTATTCTCGTTATCAGCTGAAGCGTTATCTTTCAGAAATGAGCAATGACTTGTTTAAAGATGGCCAGTTGAGATTGGTTGTAGAGTTGAAGGCTGAAAAAAAGTTGGTGGGTTTCGTAGATCTGTTTGATTTCGTGCCACGATATGGGCGTGCCGAACTAGGTGTTATCATATTGTCATCTTATCGTAGGAAAGGGATGGCTGCTGAGGCGCTTGGCTTGTTGGAAGCATATTGTCGTGATTTGGGGCTTCATCAACTATATGCCTATGTTTACCCTTCCAACAATGCCTGCATACGGCTGCTGGAGAGTAACGGATATCTGATTACCGCCACTCTTCAGCAATGGTTTAAAGTTGGTCAATGCTATTATGACATACATCTTTTACAGAAAATAATAGAGTAGATAAGGAGTTTTATGTATCATGTTTTTTCTTCTTTTGTTTGAATTTTTATCTTTGTAATGTATAGATAGCAAAATACCATATTATACTGCTATCTCATGTTAAAACTAGGAAAACAATAGAGAAAGCATTTTATTTTTCTGTTTTTTCATTGTTTTAGTGTGCAACTTTAGAAAGAATTTCTTACTTTTGCAACGCAAACAAGAGGTAAAAGGCATTTCAAAGTAGTGAAATGGATAGTTTGCAGAACCTTAAAAACGAGTGTTTATAAAGTTATATTATAAATCTTTTAAAATTAAACAAAATGATTAAAGTAGGTATTAACGGTTTCGGTCGTATCGGCCGTTTCGTATTCCGCGCAGCTCAGAACAGAAACGATATTCAGATCGTAGGTATTAACGACTTGTGTCCAGTAGATTACTTGGCATATATGTTGAAATATGATACAATGCACGGTCAGTTCAACGGAACTATCGAAGCAGACGTTGAAAACAGCAAGTTGATCGTTAACGGTAATGAAATCCGTGTAACAGCAGAAAGAAACCCAGCTGACTTGAAATGGGATGCTGTAGGTGCTGAATACGTAGTAGAATCTACTGGTTTGTTCTTGACTAAAGAAAAAGCTCAGGCTCACATCGAAGCTGGTGCTAAATATGTAGTAATGTCAGCTCCTTCTAAAGATGACACTCCAATGTTCGTTTGCGGTGTAAACGAAAAGTCTTATGTTAAAGGTACTCAGTTCGTTTCTAACGCTTCTTGTACTACTAACTGCTTGGCTCCTATCGCTAAGGTTTTGAATGACAAATGGGGTATCACTGATGGTTTGATGACTACAGTTCACTCTA
>JARIAN010000048.1 GCA_029257865.1 Phocaeicola sp. | reverse complement strand
TGATACGTTTGATTTCCTTGTCTTCTTGCGGTCCGTTTTCTTGTACCATATAAAACAGGTTTTTCTCATCGGGCGACATGAAGAAACTGCCTTCAGGAATATGGTTAGCCAGTATGGTTTCCTTGTGGTCGACCGGATTGACGCTGACCAATTCTCTTCCTTTCATGCCTTTTCGCGTAAAGTAGTAGGCGTTCGATTTTGGCATCCATGCGGCTCCAACCAATTCCTTAGACTGCATGAGGACCTTTCCGTCGGCAGTTCTGAGTTGCCCCCAATACTCGCTTTCTCCTCCTTCAAATCGGTTGACGTATGAGATAAGTGCATATTGTCCGTTAGGAGACAGGCTGGCTCCTGCCACATCTTTACCTGTCATTACATCGGTCAATGTATATCGTTTCTCTGGGTTGGTTGTTGCTTCCACTATGGCATCAGATGCTGTATCATAGATTACGTTGAGTTCCGGATGAGAAAGAGATTGGTCGGCAAGATATTTGATAACCACTTCATACCTTCTGGGTTCCAGATTCAGATTTGATTCGGCATTTACTTCTTTTCCATCCACGTAGACTTGAAAAGTACCATTTCCTTTGACTTTCAACTGTCCTTTGCAGAAGCGGTCGCTGTTGAGATAAAAAGAAAGGAGATGCATAGAGTAGCCTTTTCCTGCATTTTGCAGTGACACCATGCCGTTGCTATCTGCTTCAGTCAGCGAGGGAGAGTTGAAGGCTTTTTCGAATGAGATATTGGTCTTGAGTAGCTCCTTTAAGTCGAACTGCTTCCTGTTGACATTCAGACTATCAGTCATAATAGGAGCGGAAAGAGCTATCGGGCCGGTATGCTTGAATTGCTTTATCTGAATATCTGCTGCATACAATGAAGAACTGAACAGTAGTGAAAGTAAAATGTATTTCTTTTTCATAAAGTTTTGATTTATTAATTTGGGTAACTTCTATTGATACAAATGTACACAAACAAAACACACAAAAGAAGCATATTGCATTTTTCTTTCATCTGACTGCCTTTCATAGTAATATCGTTTGACCGTTGTTGAGTTTATGGAATATATTTATCTACAAATATTTTTACTTTTTCGGTGTACTTTTCAGGGTACAACAGATAAGAAGTGGCATGGTCTGCTCCCGGGACAATCCACATTTCTTTAGGCTCCGGCTTTGCTTCATATAGTTTGTAAATCATCCAAGTAGGAACATAGTCGTCTTTATCTCCATGAATGAACAACATCGGTTTGGCGCATTGTGCAATCTGTTTCAAGGCTGAGGCTTCTTGAAAGCTCCATCCGTTTTTCAGTTTGCAGAACCAACTGGCGGTATAGAGCAAAGGGAAAGAAGGAAGTCCGAACTGAGCCTTCAGTTCTTTTTCAAATTGGTCCCATACACTGGTGTATCCGCAATCCTCCACAAAGCAGCGAATGAAGTGTGGCAAATCCTCTCCCGAAGTCATCATGGTGGTAGCAGCTCCCATTGAAATGCCATGTACAACAGCTTTCAGAGAATCGCCAAATAAAGTTGGTGCTGTATCTATCCATTGCATGACATCCTTCCGGTCCAGCCATCCCATTTGTATAGCATCTCCTTCGGAAAGTCCGGTGTAACGGAGGTCGGGCAGCAGAATATTGTAGTCCATTGTCTGATTATACAGATACCCGATGTGGAACATGCGGATGGCATTGTCGGTATATCCATGCACGATAATTGCAGTGCGTGAAGTAGGGTGAGAAGCCTTGGCATAAAAAGCATGCAGTTTGATGCCGTCCGAGGCTACAATAAACGTATCACGCAAGGCTCCACACTGCTGAATGCTGTCTAGCCATGTATTGATATGCGGATACCGTCCTTTCATAAATTCCAAAGAACCTTGCATATCTTTTCCACGGTTGACAGGCTTCAGTGAGTAATCTATCATGTAAAGGCTGCCTCCCACAAGGATACCCGCCAGCAGGAATACCACGGTAAGTATTGTCAGTAATATTTTTTTTCTCATTGGTTCCATATATCCCAAGCGGCAAAAGCTTGGAGCAATAACATTTCAAGTCCGTTTTTTACCACTGCCCCCTGTTCGCTTCCTTTTTTCATAAATAAGGTAGTGTCCGGATTATAAAGCAGGTCGTATAATAAGTGCTGAGAAGTAAGACATTCATAAGGAATATCCGGAAATTCATCTGCATGAGGATACATACCAACCGGGCTGGTGTTTACAATCACTTTATAGTCAGCCATGATTTCTGGAGTAAGATCATTGTAAGTAAGATACAGCGGATTATCATGTGCTGTTCTCGAAACGAATCTGATTTCCAGTCCAAGTCTTTCCAGTGTATGTCTTACAGCTTTAGAAGCTCCTCCAGTGCCAAGAATCAAAGCTTTTTTGTGATGAGGCTCCAGTAGAGGTTCGATAGACCGTTCAAATCCGATGACATCAGAGTTGTATCCGGTAAGTTCTACCTTTCCGAAGGCATTACGTTCGAATCGGATGACATTGACAGCTCCAATAGCAGCAGCATCAGGGTCTAGCCGGTTGAGGTAGGGTATAACCTTTTCTTTGTAGGGGATAGTCACGTTCAATCCGCAAAGATCCGGATTCGCTTTGATGACTTCAGGGAACTGTTCGATAGTTGAAATTTCGAAGTTGACATATTCGGCTCGGATATTTTCAGAATGGAACTTTTCATTGAAGAAGTTTCTTGAAAATGAGTGTCCGAGAGGATAGCCTATCAATCCAAATTTTTTCATGGCATGATGATTTTAGGCAAATTATTTAGTAGCAAAATATAAGGTGCATATACCGAAAGTCAGTTGGCGGTATTTCACATC
This sequence comes from Phocaeicola sp., assembly GCA_029257865.1. Taxonomy (GTDB): domain Bacteria; phylum Bacteroidota; class Bacteroidia; order Bacteroidales; family Bacteroidaceae; genus Phocaeicola. Next base: position 5,208 of record JARIAN010000048.1, on the reverse strand, counting down.
GCTGAATCCTGCCTTGCGGATGATGCCTTGCATGATTTTCCCTTGTGGAAAAGCTTTGATAGACTCAGGCAAGTAAGTATAAGCCTTTCGGTCTTTAGAGAACAGCTTGCCCACTGAGGGGATTACGATTTTAGAGTAGAGCGCATAGAACTGCTTAACCGGGAAGGCGGTAGGTTCTGAAAATTCCAGGATGACCAGATGACCTCCAGGAACAAGCACGCGATGCATTTCCTGCAGTCCGCGGTCAAGGTTCTCAAAGTTACGTACCCCGAATGCCACCGTGATGGCATCAAAACGGTTGTCAGGGAAAGAGAGAGCCGTGCAGTTTTCTTTGGCAAAAGAGATGCTTTTTTCCAGTCCGGCTTGTTTCACTTTTTTTCGTCCCACATTCATCATACCTTCAGAGATGTCCGTAGCGATGAGTTCTTTAGGGCTTAGCATGCGGCAAGCCTGTATGGCGAAATCGCCTGTACCGGTAGCTACATCCAGCATCTTTTGCGGGTGGAACGGCTTGAGGCATTTAATAGCTTTTCGTCTCCACGATTTATCAATACTCAGTGAGAGTACATGGTTCAGATTATCATACGATGGTGCGATGTTATCAAACATTTTCTCTACCTGAGTAGCTTTACTTTCGTTCTCGTTATACGGTTTGATGCTTTCCTGAGGATAGTCGGACATAATAGATGAATATGGTGGTTAGATTAAAGAAACAGACCGGAGCTGTAGCCCCGGTTGCTGTTTTTTGATATTGAGTAATAAAAACGATTACTTAGTCAAATATTCAGTAACGTTTTTGTCAATACGTTCAGTCAATGCTTCAGTATCAGCTTTTACGAATGATTCTCCAGTGATGTGTTCGAACAGTTCGATATAGCGTTCGCTGATAGAAGAAACGATTTCCGGAGTCATTTCAGGTACAGTCTGACCTTCTTTTCCCTGGAATCCGTTAGCCATCAACCATTCGCGTACAAACTCCTTAGAGAGTTGTTTCTGAGCTTCTCCCTTTTCGAATCTGTCCTGATAGCCTTCAGAATAGAAGTAACGGCTTGAGTCGGGAGTATGGATTTCGTCCATCAGATAGATTTCTCCGTTGTGCTTACCGAATTCATATTTAGTATCTACCAAGATTAGTCCTCTTTCAGCAGCCATCTGAGTACCACGTTCGAAGAGAGCCAAAGTGTATTTTTCCAATACGGCATATTCTTCAGGTGTAGCCAGTCCTTTGGCCAAGATTTCTTCCTTAGAGATATCTTCATCGTGCATACCCATTTCAGCCTTTGTAGTAGGAGTGATGATTGGCTGAGGGAATTTTTCGTTTTCGCGCATACCTTCTGGCAGGCGAACTCCACAGATTTCACGAACACCGCTTTTGTAGGCACGCCATGCGCTTCCGCACAAATATCCGCGTACAATCATTTCTACAGGGAATCCTTCACACATTACACCTACAGTCACCATTGGGTCTGGAGTAGCCAACTTCCAGTTTGGACAGATGTCGGTAGTGGCGTCAAGAAATTTGGCGGCAATCTGGTTCAGCATCTGGCCTTTGAAAGGAATACCTTCTGGCAATACTACGTCGAAAGCTGAGATGCGGTCGGTAGCAACCATCACGAGTTTTTCATCATTGATATTGTACACGTCACGTACCTTACCATGATATACACTTTTCTGTCCAGGAAAATTGTAGTCTGTTTTTGTTAAAGCTTTGCTCATTTTTTAATCAATTTAAACGATGAATGAATTATTTTTGTGTATTCGTCTCTTTCTCTTTGTTTTTAGTTTCCTGTTTCTGTTCTTCATACTTTTCGTAAGCATCCACAATGCGGGTAACCAATTTGTGTCGTACGATGTCTTTTTTGTTGAGTTCGATGAAGCTGATTCCTTTCACACCCTTCAGGATATGCATGGCTTGCACCAGTCCGGAAGCCTGTGAGGAAGGGAGGTCTATTTGGGTCATGTCACCAGTGATAATCATTTTGGTGTTCATGCCCATTCGGGTGAGGAACATTTTTATCTGTTGAGTAGTAGTGTTCTGTGCCTCGTCCAAGATGACAACAGCATCGTTCAGAGTGCGTCCGCGCATAAAAGCGAGAGGGGCAATTTGGATGACATTCAGTTCCATATATTCTTTTAGTTTGGCAGCTGGAATCATGTCTTGCAAGGCATCATAGAGGGGTTGCAGATAAGGGTCGATTTTCTCTTTCATATCACCTGGAAGGAATCCCAGTTTTTCACCGGCCTCTACAGCTGGTCGGCTAAGAATAATCTTTTTGATTTCTTTGTTTTTCAAGGCGCGCACTGCCAATGCGATGGCTGTGTAGGTCTTTCCGGAGCCGGCAGGTCCGATGGCGAAAATCATATCGTTTTTCTCAAAGTCTTTTACCAGTTTGGCTTGGTTTGAACTTCTTGGCGCAATAGGTTTTCCGCTTACACTGTAAACAATCACCTCATTGCTATTTTCCATCTGAGGTTTTTTCCCCTTCACGATATCGATAATGCTTTCTTCGTTGAGCGAGTTGAATTGCGCACAATGTTTTTCCAAGGCCAGTATCGCTTCTTCAAAGGCGCACATTTCTTCTTCGTCGCCCATTACCTTGATGACATTACCACGTGCCACGATTCGGAGTTTGGGAAACAGTGCTTTGATCGTCTGCATATTGGTGTTGTTTACTCCATAGAATATGACAGGATCAATATCTTCCAATACTATATGTTTCTCAATCATTCAGTTGTTTTTGATATCTTCGTTGAGTTATTTTCGTGCAAATTTAATCATTCCTTTTCATTTGTGTGATAGGATAGCTTAAATTATTTTTCGGGATGCTTAAAATATTACCCTTTGTGTGAGCGGAAAAATATCCTTGTTTATATAATGTGTGAACTTTTCATTTTTATGTGTTATCTTTGTACGGATTGTAAAACAAGAAGAATGAGAAATGTATTGACCACTTGTGCTGCAGTGGTATTTTTAGGAATCTCCTTGAGCCTGGGCGGGTGTAAGGAGAAAGATATGTCAATGAAAATGAATGACCCGCATAATATTCGTGGGGTGGTGAGTTATAAACGTAGTTTTGGAGACTTGAATGATGTACAGCTTAAGGTCGCCAAGAAATTGGGTATCCGTCCTATACAGTCGAAAGTACAGGCAGAGGAACTGGAAGGAAAGCTGGATTTGATAGCCGACTGTGAGAGATATGCAGTAGATTCTCTTACTCATTCCATCCCTTATCTGATACCTAAGGCCAGTACATTGCTGGATACAATTGGGGCGAATTTCTTGGATTCGCTGGAGTGTAAGGGGTTGAACCCAAACAAGATAATCGTTACATCTGTGCTTCGTACCAAAGACGACGTGAAGCGTTTGCGTCGTATAAATAGCAATGCATCCATCAATTCGTGTCATGCTTATGGCACTACTTTTGATGTGAGTTGGCGTCGTTTTGCAAAGGTTGAAGACCCTGACGGACGTCCGATGCAAGATGTGAGTTCCGATACGTTGAAATTAGTGCTTTCTGAAGTGCTGCGCGATTTGCGCAAAACCAACCGGTGTTATGTGAAGTATGAATTGCGTCAGGGATGTTTTCATATTACTGTTAGATAAAATCAGACTGAAATAGAAAGATGGCAAGATATTTTATTTACCTGGCTTATGACGGGGCAAATTATCACGGCTGGCAGATTCAGCCGAATGGAAGTAGTGTACAGGAAACGTTGATGAAAGCTCTGTCTACTTTTTTGCGGAGTGAAATAGAAGTGGTAGGGGCGGGGCGTACAGATGCCGGTGTGCATGCTCGTCTGATGGTGGCGCATTTTGATTTTGACAAAGAGTTGGATGTGGATACTGTGACCGACAAGCTGAACCGGTTGTTGCCTCCCGACATTGGAGTGTATGCCGTAAAGCGAGTAAAGGAGGATGCTCATGCTCGTTTCGATGCTACTTACCGTACCTATAAGTATTATGTCACTACTCGGAAAGACCCATTTGTGCGGTCGTATGCGTGGAGATTGTTTCAGACACTTGATTTTGAGGCGATGAACCGGGCTGCTCAAACCTTGTTCGACTATACTGATTTCACCAGTTTCAGTAAACTTCATACAGATGTCAAGACAAACAACTGTCGTATCATGCAGGCTTATTGGGAGCAGTGCGGAGAAAATGAATGGGTGTTTACCATTCAGGCCGACCGCTTTTTACGTAATATGGTGCGTGCGGTGGTAGGTACATTGGTAGAAGTAGGGCGTGGCAAACTCTCTGTGGAGGGCTTTCGTAAGGTGATAGAACAGAAAGATAGATGCAGTGCAGGCTCTTCTGTTCCGGGACATGCTCTCTTCCTTGTAGATGTAGGTTATCCGGAATATTTGTTTGAGTAACAAGAAAAGGTCACAATTCGAAAGAGTTGCGACCTTTTTATCTTTTATGCTTGTCGGATAGTCTTATCCAATGCTTTTGAGGATTTCTCCCTGGAGGTTATGGATGGATATCTTTCCATGCTCATAAATGGCAAATGTAGGTTCTTTTCCACCTTTAGGGAAAGTTACGGAACCAGTGTTGCATATCATCTTTCCGTCTTCCGTCTTTTCCAGTTTCCATAAATGAGTGTGACCGTAAAAGAAGCAGTCGTGCTTGCCTTTAGGTTGTTGTTCCTCATTATAGATATGGCCATGAGTGAGGAATATTCGTTTTCCGTTGTCTACAATAAGAGCATAATCGGCCATGATAGGAAATTGCAGCAGCATTTGGTCAACTTCAGAATCACAATTACCGCGGATAGCGATAATTTGGTCTGCCATTTCGTTGAGACTAGCTGTGATTTCCTGTGGGTTGATTCCTTCTGGAATTCTGTTTCTTGGTCCGTAATTGAGAATGTCTCCCAGGATACAGAGCATGTCGCAGTTCAGTTTGTGGAAATATTCCAGTACTTTTTCTAACGCAGGCAATGAGCCGTGAATGTCGGATACTATCAGATATTTCATATTGAGTATAAAAGAAACGGCTACCTTCTTTTTTACATGAAGATAGCCGTTTGGTTTTAGTTATTTAACTTTGAAGTAGATTTTTATTATTCTTCTTCGCTAGCCCAGTTCATGGCAGCCATACGTTTGTATGAAGCATAGCGTTTCTTAGCCATATCTTCGCAAGCGTTGAACAAGTCAGCAGCTTCAGTTGGATATTGTTTTGCAACAGAAGCAAAACGAACTTCACCC
>JARIAN010000101.1 GCA_029257865.1 Phocaeicola sp. | reverse complement strand
GAGAAGCACAAATCCTTCAGGTACTTGCAGAAAACAAAGGTGAAGTAGTAAGAAGGGATGCTATTTTGAGCCGTTTTTGGAATAGAGAAGATGATTATTTCGCATCCCGAAGTCTGGATGTATTCATCACCAAATTGAGAAAACTGTTTGTAGAAAATGAGCAGATAAAGATTACAAATAAAAGAGGTATCGGATTTATGCTGGAAGTTAAAGAATAACCTTTCAATGAAAACTACCTTTTTCTTCTACGATTTTCTTTATATTTTACTACCCTCTTCAAACATCTATCTACCTGTCAATTAAACGATTTACGGTTTTCTCTGTTTATATTTTCATTCTATTTGTTCACGATACCATACAAAATCACTATTTTTGGACAAACTAAATACTAATACCTCTATAAAGCATGAAAATAACATTCCGTATTCAGTACCGCACGGTTTGGGGAGAAGCCTTGCGAGTCATATTGAACGAAGATGAATCTCAGTCATTAGAATTGAGCACAAAAAATGGAGTCGATTGGAACGGTACTTTTGAATACCCACTACACACGGTACTCAAATACCGCTATGCCGTATATCGTAATAACCAATGCATCCGCAAGGAACTGGGAGCAATTCCTCATAGCTGCTACCCGGGAAACGCCCAGCAAAGCCATTATCTTATCAATGACTGCTGGAGAGACCTGCCGGAAAATGCTCACCGATACAGCGCTGCCTTCAACGGCATTTACACTCCACAACAGCTCAAGATGGTTAACGACCATGCGGGAAGCTGCATCACTTTCCGTGCCTTATGCCCGGAACTTAGCGTGAAAGAACAGTCGTTGGGCATCATCGGAAGTTGCAACACTTTAGGCAACTGGGAATATTGCCGCCCTATCCGAATGCAGGAGGTACAACCTAATGTATGGCAGGTAACTTTTGATGCCACCCGACTAGACTCCCCTTTTGAATATAAATTTGTTGCCATTGACAACAAGACCGGAGCTGTTACAGAATGGGAATGTAGAGATAACCGTACTTTTCATATCCAACCGCTGCAACGAGGAGAAACTTATCTGGAAACTGAAACGGAAATCTTTTTCAATCTTCCACAGCCTAGAATAGCCGGAACAGCCATTCCAGTCTTTTCGCTACGCTCGGAAGGAAGTTGCGGTACCGGCGATTTCGGCGACTTAAAGGAACTGATTACATGGGCTGCCAGCACCGGGCAGAAGGCGGTGCAAATCTTGCCCATCAACGACACGACCACTACCGGCACATGGAGCGACTCTTATCCTTATAGCAGCATCTCCATCTATGCCTTCCACCCTATGTATGTAGACTTGAGACAACTGCCTACCCCTAAAGACTGGAAACTATCTAAGGATTTTGAAACGGAACGAATACGCATCAACTCCTTGCCACAGGTAGACTATGAAGAAGCCAACAGACTAAAAAGGACCTATATCAAGGCTGTCTTTGAACAAGAAAAAGAAGATATCCTACGCTCTGAAGAGTTTAACTCATTCTTCCGCAACAACAAGGAATGGCTGGTGCCTTATGCTGCATTCTGCTACTTGAGAGATACTAAGGGTACTGCCGACTTCTCTCAATGGGGAGAATATAGCCAATATGATACCGAACGGATTCAGACCTTATCGCAACCCGACAGCGCTGCTTATCCGGATATCGCCTACTACTATTATGTACAGTACTTGCTGCACATCCAATTGCTGGATGCTTGCAACTACGGAAGGAGCCTGGGAGTCATCGTCAAAGGAGATATCCCTATCGGAATTAGCCGCACCAGTGTGGAAGCATGGGTAGAACCGTATTATTTCAATATGAACGGACAAGCCGGAGCTCCACCAGACGCCTTCTCTTCCAATGGACAGAACTGGGGAATGCCTACTTATAATTGGGATGTAATGGCTGCCGACGGATATCAATGGTGGATGAAACGTTTCCGTAAAATGGCTGAATATTTCACTGCTTACCGAATAGACCATATCCTCGGGTTCTTCCGGATATGGGAGATCCCTATCCACTCGGTACATGGTTTGCTAGGACAATTTGTGCCTGCTCTCCCTATGAGCCAGGAAGAAATCCAAAGTTTCGGCCTTCATTTTCAGAAAGACTTTATGACACATCCGTTCATCAATGAACGAATCATTGATGCTGTCTTTGGTAAACATAGTGAATTTGTACGGAAGACTTTCTTACAACTGTCACACCACGACATCTACAACATGAAACCGGAATTTGACACCCAACGAAAAGTAGAGGCTTTCTTTGCCGGTAAAAACGATGAAGACAGCCTGCTCATTAAAGAGGGACTGTACAGCCTGATTAGTGACGTGTTATTCGTTGCAGACCGGAACAACCCGGAAATGTACCATCCACGCATCGCTGTACAAAATGATTTCATTTTCCACCAACTCAACACACAGGAACAAGAAGTGTTCAACCGTATCTATAACCACTATTACTACCAGCGGCATAACGAATTCTGGTATTCGGAAGCAATGAAGAAACTGCCGGTGCTTACCCAGTCTACTTCAATGCTGGTATGTGGAGAAGACCTCGGCATGGTTCCCGACTGTGTACCTTGGGTAATGAACCAACTGCAAATTCTTTCTTTGGAAATACAGCGGATGCCTAAAAATCCGGAACATGAATTCGGACACGTCAACCAATATCCTTACCGCTCAGTCTGTACTATCGGCACACACGATATGGCTACTCTTAGAGGATGGTGGGAAGAAGACCGGCAGATTAGCGGACATTTCTACTGGGACGAACTGAAACACTGGGGAGAACTGCCGGAGCATGCACCAGGATGGCTCTGCGAAGAAATTGTCAAACAACATCTTGACAGCGATTCCATGCTCTGCATACTGACTTGGCAAGATTGGACAGCCATAGATGAAAGTCTGCGAAACCCTGACATCGAAACAGAACGAATCAATGTTCCAGCCAACCCTAAACATTACTGGAGATGGAGAATGCATCTCACTTTGGAAGAACTGATGAAAGCTGAATCTTTCAACCGAAAGATTGCCCAACTGATTGAAAACAGCGGAAGAAAACAATAGGTCTGCATTGGCCACAGATATAAGCCGTATCATCCCTCACTGAAATGATACGGCTCTTTTTTTGCCTCTCCTACAAAATACCCCATCAAGATGGTATAGTTTCTTTCTTGAATGCGTTTTACAGAATAGTAACCTATAAACCATAAAACTATGTCTTTATTCAGATTCTTAGGGATTCTTGGCTGCTTCTGTATACTAAGCTGCGGAAAATATAAACTGGAAGAAGAGAAAGATGAGCCTTCTACAGATAAACATTCCTATACGCTTAGCCTGCACCTTACATCTAAAGAAGGGCTTGAAATCACCTACCCTCTGCGTGTATTCCTTTTCAACGAGCAGCAGGAATGTGTCTTGCAAGAAAATATTACCAACGAAGATGATGATTTCTCCACTTCCCTGCCTAAAGGGAAGTATATGGTGAGTATCTTGTCGGGACTGGAAGACAACGGATATTCCTTGCCTTCCAATATTTCATCCGACAGTTTTCTCCATCTTCCGGCTCATCACTATACCACCCAAGCCATACAGATAGGAAAAGCCAATGTTTATCTTACAAAAAATACTACTGCCGAAATCAGATTCTCTCATACGGAAGCTGCTATCTGCCTTTCCGTTAGTGGCATCCCCCAGCATGCAAACGTTGTGGAAGCCTCTTTCTCTCCACTGAGTTCGGGACTATCGTTCAACGGTAATTACTCTAAAGACCATCAATCTGCCACCATCGCCTGCAAAAAAGAAGGCAACCTATGGACAGCAGGTCCAGTCTATGTATTGCCCGACAACAGTTCGCCTACTTCTCTTGCTATAAAAGTGCAATATCCGCAGGGAGATAAAGTTTACAACTACACTTACACCTCTTCTTTAAAGGCAGGATACCCATACCAGTTTAAAGGTAATCTGGAAGAGGGTATGAATCTCAACGGTGACTTCCAGATAGAAGGATGGCAACCGGGAGTTGACATTGAATTTGAACTGGGTAACACCGAGGAAGGCTCCGGTGGAGAAGAAGGCGGAGAAACTCTTCCTGACAGCGGAGAGGAGGATGGAGAGCTCGATACGTTCATCGTTTCATCACTTCCTCAAGAGGATGCCATCTGGGGGTATTTCTATCTGTGGAAACTGGAAAAAATCTCAACCGACAAAGCTAAAGCCATCATCATTTCTCCCGACCAATATTACCGCCTAACACATGAAGCTATCGGTATTATAAAGGAATATGAAATTGACGGAATTAGTAATTGGAGGGTCCTATCTATTGAAGAAGCAAAAGCATTCAAGAAACAGTTTGCTGATAACATGGGAGATTTCAACGATTTTCTGGAAAGCAACGGACTAAGCCCTTTTTATTATAGTGAAGGACGTTACCTCTGCAATGACTGCCAATCGACTTTCGGCATAACCAGTTCGCGATTCCTTGCTGCCGGACAAAAAACAAAATACTATCTCCGCCCGGTCAAGACCATCTTACTGAAAGTCCAGAAACAATGATAATCCAACATGTCATATCTGCAAGAAAAAATGCATCTTCTCGCTCTCCTACCATAAGAAGAGATGAAAAGATGCATTTTGGATATCTTTACGTCATCAACTATCAGATGAGATGCTGCTTCTTGAGTTCTTCGGCCACATTCTCCAGTTCGTCATACCAAGCCTGACCAAACTTACGAATCAAAGGCTCTTTCAAGAAACGGTAAACCGGCAAGTTCTCTTTCTTGCCCAACAGGACAGCGGCCTTACATACATCCCAACGATGGTAGTTCACTGCACGATAAGGACCATAATTTCCTACACGGATAGGGTACAGATGACAAGAAACCGGCTTGTAGAAATCACACTTACCTTCACGGTATGCCTTCTCTATGGCACAATAGCAATACCCCTTCTCATCATAGCAAGTAAATACGCAGTCTTTCCCGTTTACAATAGAAGTCACTAGATCACCATCCTGATCGGTATAGACCACCCCTTGCTTGTCTATCACCTCACGGGCTTCGGGTGACAAGTCTTCCCAAATTACAGGAAGCACCTCTTCCAATTTTGCTACTTCATCCAGCTCAACCGGAGCACCAGCATCCCCTTCTATACAACATTCGCCCTTGCAGGCATCCAGATTACACAAAAATTTCTCACGAAATACGTCCAGGCTTATTACCACATCATCTATCTGTACCATTGTCTGTTAGTCATTTTATTTTAAATCCAATTATCTTGCAAAAATACAAAAAAGCCGTAGCCCGAAAAAACAGAATTTACCGAAAGTTTACCGATCTGCCTTCCCGAGTATAAAAAAGGCTGCTGCGACAAAATCGCAAGCAGCCTTTCCAGCATATCCTTGAATAATCTGATTACTTAATCAAGTCCTTACCAGTCATTTCAGCAGGCTGAGCCATACCCAAAATGTGAAGGATAGAAGGAGCCACATCAGCCAACACACCATCTTCTACCTTTGCATCCTTGTTTTCTGTTACATATACAAATGGAACCGGATTCAAAGAGTGAGCAGTGTTAGGAGTACCATCTTCATTCAAAGCGTGGTCAGCATTACCATGGTCAGCAATGATGATTACTTCGTAATCGTTAGCCTTAGCAGCCTCAACAGTGTCTTTCACACAATTGTCGATAGCTGTAACAGCTTTTTCGATAGCTTCATAAATACCAGTATGACCAACCATGTCACCGTTAGCATAGTTAACTACAATGAAATCATATTTCTGAGTACCGATAGCTTCTACCAGTTTATCTTTCACTTCGTAAGCACTCATTTCAGGTTTCAAGTCGTAAGTAGCTACCTTTGGAGAAGGAACCAAGATACGTTCTTCTGCATCGTATGGAGTTTCACGGCCACCATTGAAAAAGAAAGTTACGTGAGCATACTTCTCTGTTTCTGCAATGTGAAGCTGAGTCTTTCCACTAGCAGCCAAGTATTCACCCAAAGTATTCTGTACATTTTCCTTATCGAACAAGATATGTACACCCTTGAATGATGCATCGTATGGAGTCATGCAGTAAAACTGCAATCCCGGTACAGTCTTCATTCCTGCTTCCGGCATATCCTGCTGAGTAAGAACAACAGTCAATTCTTTAGCACGGTCGTTACGGTAATTGAAGAAAATCACCACATCACCTTCCTTGATGGTACCATCTATATTGGCATTGGTGATAGGTTTGATAAACTCATCGGTAATGCCTTCATCGTATGATTCCTGCATAGCCTGAACCATATCAGCAGCTTTCTTGCCCACACCGTTCACCAACAAGTCGTATGCTTCTTTCACACGTTCCCAACGTTTGTCACGATCCATAGCGTAGAATCGTCCGATGATAGAAGCAATCTTACCAGCCGACTGTGCACAGTGAGCTGAAAGTTGTTCGATAAATCCCTTACCACTCTTAGGGTCTGTGTCACGACCATCCATGAAACAGTGGATAAAAGTGTTTTCCAATCCATATTCTTTTGCGATGTCGCAAAGACGGAACAAGTGATCCAATGAAGAGTGAACACCCCCGTTAGAAGTCAATCCCATGAAGTGAATGTTCTTTCCATGTTCTTTTGCATAAGAGAAAGCCGATACCACTTCCTTGTTCTGCATGATGCTACCATCTGCACAAGCACGGTTAATCTTTACCAAGTCCTGATAAACGATGCGTCCTGCACCGATGTTCAAGTGACCTACTTCCGAGTTACCCATCTGTCCGTCAGGCAAACCTACGTTTTCACCGCTAGCCTGCAACTGAGAGTGAGGGTAGTTTTCCAACAAGCTGTCCCAATAAGGAGTTGGAGTATTGAAGATTACATCATCTTTCTGACGGTCGCCACATCCCCAACCGTCCAGGATCATTAAAAGAGCTTTCTTAGCCATAACTTATTTCGTTTAAAAGTAATTTTTCTATTTAATTTATACTCTGCAAAAGTACAAAATATCCACTCACCGATAAACCTTTTTGCGTTTTTTTATCAGAAACGGACACTAGCACCTGCCATTACATGAAATCCCTGTACTGGATAAGCATTCTCCATCAGATAAAACTGATTGAGCAGGTTATAGAACCCGGCAAAGACATTCAAGCGGTGGAAAAGCTGATATTCTGCCGACAGGGACAAATCATTGATGGCATCTTCCTGAGAAAGATTGCCGGCTTTTACTCTGCTTTCATAACGATAATCGGCCGATACCATACATCCACGGAACACCTTGGCTTTGGCAGAAAAATCAATGCTCAACTCGGGCTTAAGCATCAAGTAAGGCTTGTATTCCTGCTTCATATTCCAATTCTGATAAACCCCGGAAAGTGAAAGACTAAACCAATCTTTATACTTATAGTCTACAGCAGCACCTGCATACGCCACCTTAGCTTTCTCCTGAACTACATCACCCAACTTGTACGGCTTCTGGCAAAGCAGGAAGTTCTCATCTTTTGTAATACGATATCCTCCATAAATACGGAATCCCAACTCCGGCAGTGGAGTAGCTTTCAACCCGGCTTGCGCATCCAACTGAGTGTAAGAGGTGTGGAGCTGCAAAGACTGCATCCAATAAGGAGACAGTTCGTTGAGTCCTCTAAAGTCATTCAACTTGGCTCCACCTCCTGCCTGGACATAAAGAGCATAGGAGTGTCCAAAAAGATAATCGAAAGCAACATCTGGAGCGACCTTCAATCCACTTCCATTGGCAGTCTGCCAATCAACATGAGCCCCCAAACGTAAGCGAACAGCATCGCTTGACAAGGAATAATATGGATTGAACTGAACTAAAGAGTAATCGTCCAATCCTGCATTGCCATACATTACATTATCCATAGCAAACTGAATCCCTACCTGTTGTTCATTGTTCAACTTACCATAAACATGCCCTATCGTATGAAGGATGCTTTCTGTACCATCTCCCAACATAGGAAGTGCATATTTACGGTTAAAGCTACGGAAACCTGTCTGCAAAGAAAAAGATACGGGCCACTCGTCGGTAACGGAAGCCACCCCTACAAACCCTTCTCCCAGAGTATAGTGCTGTCTAGAAATATCTCCTTCTACATCAAGTTCCGGAAGATACCCGAATACTTGAGAAGCAAAATTTCCTCCTACCGACAATGCCATCTTATTAAAACGGTGGGTATATCCCAATGAAGCATCCGTGCGGAAGAAACGGGCCTTCCACTCTTCTCCCTTATCCGACAAAGGACGGTCTACATCGCCATACATTCCATAAAACGAAGCAGACAAATCCAACTGGTCACGACGAGTAATATCCCACAAATAAGACAATCGTGCATCAGAATTGTTTCTATTACCATAAGCCACACGTGCATAGCCACGCGGTGCTTTAGCCTGTACTTCCTCTTCAGAAACCGACTTCATCGGAGTAGCAGTCCATCCGGTCAACAGACGTACTCCATCGGCATAATCAATGTGCTGCTTGTTCACCGCCGGTTCTTCTATCTTAGGAAGCACATTGATTTTAAAAGCATCGGTTACTTGCGGATTATATTGGTTCTCTACTGTAACCGTACGGTTCATCGTAGAATCCTTGGCCTGTTCTTGTGCCATCAGGCATGCAGGCCATAAGCCTGCACCCAAAAGTATAGCTGCTATCTGTTTCATACGTTATCTTTCTTCTCTTTATTTAGTTCCTTCAAACGTGTTTCAATCATTCCTGCAATATCATCGTCGGCCTGATAGTTCTGTTTCAACGAAAGCAGATACTGACGAGCATCCAGTTCACGTCCCATCTTGACATAAATATCCGACAGCAGTACGAAACTGCGCGCCAGCCAATAAGCATGAGGCGTACTTACTTCGATGTATTCCAAGACTTCTTTTTCTGCTTTCTTGATTTCGCCACCATCAAAGTATAACTGGGCCAACAAATACTTAGCCTCAGCACCATAAGCAGTACGAGTATCACGTGCCAACACGCTCAAATCGGCCATACTCTGTACTCCTTGCTTCTGTTTCAAGAATGATTTGGCACGATAATAATGAGCTTCTGCTGCCAATTCCGGAGACAATTTATGCTCTGCCAACAACAAGGCTGCCTGTGCTATCACTTCAGAATAGTCGGTAGCCATCCAAGCACTGCGCAATGCACCGGTAAGCGCCTGAACTCTGTCTTCCTGAGCAACCGAACGGTCTACCATGCGCTTGTAAATTTGTAAAGCTTTGTCATACTCTTTTGCCTTGTAAGCCATATCAGCACTCATGCCCATCGCTTCACCAGAAAACTTGTTGTCTGGATATAACAGCACTTTATCTAAATGCGACTGTGCCTCTGCATATTGTTTCTGGTTATAAGCCATCAACCCTAGATAATAATGCACATTCACACTGAAAGCACCTTCAGGGAACGATTGCAAGTAATGTACAAAACTATTCTTGGCTTCTGCTGTATTGCCGCGCATATAAGTACGCTCTGCTGCCACATAGAGCAACGAGTCACGTTCACTCACTTCAAAGTTTGCTCCTCCTGGAATAGTAGAAGCAAACGCCATATAATCGTCTACCTTATTCAAATCAATATAGATAGACTTCAAGTCACGCTGAGCCATACGGGCTTCCTCACTGCCTGGATAAGTAGAAATCACTTTCTTATAAGACTCAATAGCCTGTGCATAACGATCGTTCTGATAATGCAGCAAACCTATCTCACTGGCTGCTTTACGCGCCAACGGGCTGTCAGGATAACGCTCAACCAGCAGAGCATAACGCTTGATGGCATTGTCACCATCTTCCATCATCACAAAAGCGCGTCCCTGCTCATACAAGGCGTCATCTACATATTGTGAAGAAGGATAAACCTGAAGCAGATGGTTCAATGATTCAATCTTGCCAGTATAATCACGCTGCAACCCTTTCACAAAAGCTTCCTGGAATAAAGCATAGTCACCCATCGAAGAATCGGTATTGACAGCCTGTGCATATTGAGCAGAAGATACTTCAAAACGACGAGCATAGAAATTACAGTCGCCCATACGATTATAAGCATCTGCCAAAACCGTACGTTCCAATCCTGTTTGAGAGTTGGTACAACGAGTAAACCAAGTCAGAGCCTGTTCGTATTGCTTCTGCTTGAAAGCTGTATATCCTAAATTGTATAAAGCCAATCCATATTCCGCACTTTTACAGTCTGTAGCAAATTCCAGATATTGACGGAAATCAGCTGCCGCCGCTTCATATTGATTCATACGATACTTAGATTCTCCACGCCAATAGAAAGCATCTGCCTTAGTCTGCTGGTTATATCGTCCTAGCTGCAATGATTGAGAAAAGCAATCAACTGCATTCTCAAAAGCAGCCTGCGCAAAAGCTTGCGTACCCAAACGGAACAACAGTTTCTGCTTTGCCTCCAGAATACGTTCACCCGGCTGACTGATTTTTTCAATTGAGCGAAGTGCTGCCATATAACTACGAGTACTCATATATACCTCTACCAGATAGTCGTTTACACGCTCTGTGTATGGAGAGTTAGGGAATTCGTTCAAGAAACGTTCAAACACTGTAACAGATTCGGCAAAAGCCGAATAAGAAGTTTCGTGAATGCACAAAGCATAGTTATAGAAAGCCTGCTCTTTTACACTACGGTCAAAATCCATTGCCGAAGCTTGTTCAAAAGCCATACGAGCCTGGTTCCTCTCTTTTAGATTCAGATAAGAAAGTCCCATATGAAGATAGGCATTCTGCGTCAATGCATCTTGTGTAGCTACGGTTTCTCCCAACCTTTCAGCAGCCTGCGAATATACCTGTGTATGATAATAACTCATACCCAACTTATAGAGTGCTTCACGAGAAGGAACCTCCTGTATATGCTGACGGTAGTCTTCTAACCATTTCACAGCCTGTGCATAATCTTGCTGTCCAAAACAAGCCTCTCCTAAGATACGCTTCATCTGCACCGCTTCTTGATGTTGTGGATAAGCCTCCAAATAGGTCTTGGCCAAAGAGGCTGCCTTATCGTACTGATTACGCATCAAATAAATATCAGCGATATAATAAGGAGCAAGCGGAGCGAATTTCTTTTCACGACTCACCTGCTGAAACCCAGACATCGCCTCATCATACCGTTGCTGCGTATAATCAATATATGCCAAATGGTAGATAGCATCAGAACGCAAATCCTTACTGGTTTCTTTCAATACCGCCAACCAAAATGCAGCTTCACGCGTATTGCCCATTTTCAAATAGGATGTAGCAAGACGCAAGGTACATACATCACGCTCAGAATTGGGCAATGACTCCAACGAACATTCCTTGAAAGTCCCAATGGCTTCCGGATATTTTCCTCTAAAGAAATAAACTGATGCCACCAATGACAACACCCGGTTATTATGACGAGAAGCTGGATATTGAACCAAAAAATGCTCCAACTGCTCCATACAGTCGGCTGCCTGCAACTCATAAGCAGTGCAAACCAACATATAATCAGCTTCCTCCCGCAATGAAACACTATTTTCTTGTGCCACATAGCGCATCAAAGTCTGCCGCGCTGCCGCATAATCTTGACGGAGAAAAAGTTCCTTTCCTTCATCGAGCAACCTTTCTTTCCCTGTCTGCGGCTCAGTCTGCTGTGCCGGCACCATTAAAGGCCATACACACAGCGCACCAGCTATCCATACATTTTTCTTACTCTTCATATAAATTCTTATTTCATTATTTCAAATTCCACAATTCCTCTTTCAAGAAACGAGTTACTCCTTCACGCACCGAATCAAGTCCGAATTCTTCCGGATGAATCTGCTCCAAGGGCATCCAACAAGATGCCGCCACATCATCCATAGCCTCCACCCGACTGTCATCTGCCACCTGACAAAGGAAAAACGAATCCAATGTATGCACTAAAAATCCAGAATATAAATAAGTATTAGGCAAAGAAAAAAGATAACGGGTGGCAATAACTTCCAGTCCGGTTTCTTCTTTCACTTCTCTGGCCACACCTTGTTCAGCAGTTTCAAACATATCGATGAAACCTCCCGAAAGATCAAGTGTCCCTTTAGCCGGCTCTTTCGCCCTTCGGCAAACAAGCAGTTCTTTTTTCTCATTCAAAATAAATGCTACTGTTGCGGCGCTGGAATTAAAATAATACACAAAACCGCAATCCTTACATTTTTTGGCCTTCTCGTTACAAGCCTCAAAATGATCTGATCCGCACTTGGGACAATATTTAAACAACTCTAACGGATGCATATTCTCCAAATTTAATTATGACTTTACAAACTTACACAAAAAGGCTGAAAACAAGAACAAAAAAATGAAAGATGTTAACACCTCCATCTAAAACAAAAAAAGACAGAGTACGCAGGTCTTTATCCTCAAATAATTCGTATTTTACCACCCAAAAACAATAAATTATGTTAGAACGTGATTATATAATGCGCTTGATTCGAGATTTTTTTGATGCATTGGAAAAACTGAAAGAGAAATCCCAAAAAGAGAATAAGCCAACTTTACAGTTAGAAATAAAAAGCATGTACCGTGCTTATTTCACCCAGTCGGAAAACTTCTTTTATGAACAGGACATCAATTATATTCTATTCTATCTGGAAACGACTTTCCCATCTCATGAATTGTTGCAACGGGTTGAAATATTGGCCGAATTGATGTATTTTGATGGAAGTATCCAAACAGAAGCGGAAAAAAAACTCTTATGGTCTAAATCACTTGCCCTACTCCTATATTTAGATACCCATAGTAATACTTTTTCAATGGAAAGACGAAATAAAATAGCAAAAATCAAAGAATTGATAGACTAATAGACGGCATAAGCTATCATTTAAAGAAAAAAAACATGTTTTTCCCCTAATATAAGAGTTTAGAAAAAAAGTTTTTCTATATTTGCTTACAAAATGATAAAAAACAAGACCATTTATATTATATGGAAAAAATTGACAATCTAGACAAGCAAATTCTAGAAATTATTTCTCAGAATGCGCGTATCCCGTTTAAAGACGTTGCAGCAGACTGCGGAGTTTCTCGTGCAGCAATTCACCAACGTGTACAAAGACTGATTGACTTAGGAGTAATAATCGGCTCAGGCTATCATGTAAATCCTAAAAGTTTAGGATACAGCACTTGCACTTATGTAGGTATCAAACTGGAAAAAGGCTCCATGTACAAAAGTGTAGTAGCCGAACTGGAAAAAATTCCAGAAATCGTAGAATGCCATTTTACGACTGGTCCATACACCATGCTTACTAAACTGTATTCTACTGACAACGAACACTTGATGGATTTGCTGAACTCTAGAATTCAGGAAATCCCTGGAGTTGTAGCTACCGAAACCTTGATTTCTTTGGAACAAAGTATCAAGAAAGAAATTCCAATCCGCAACAAAAATAAATAATGGAATGGCTTGCTACCTATCACATAGGCGGTATCGTGATAGGAATCTGTACGTTCTTGATTATCGGACTCTTTCATCCGATAGTTATTAAAGCAGAATATCACTGGGGCACTCGGTGCTGGTGGGGGTTTCTGATTGCCGGTATCATTGGTATCATCGGCTCGCTATTGGTCAGCAACATTTTACTTTCCAGCCTGTTGGGAGTATTTTCGTTCTCTTCTTTCTGGAGCATCAAAGAAATATTCGAACAACGGGAAAGAGTGATAAAAGGTTGGTTCCCAATGAACCCTAAAAGGAAGCATGAATACCTGCAACAATAAAAAAAGCGGTTGAACTTTCATAAACAAAGTTCAACCGCTTTTTTATTGTCTGAATATCCGTTTTATCAAAACATCCGACTTACACGCTCTATTCCCGCTACCAACAGGTCTATTTCTTCCTTGGTATTATAAAGGCCTAAAGAAGCACGCACCGTTCCCTCTATCCCCAATCTGCGCATAAGAGGCTCAGCACAGTGATGTCCGGTTCTTACCGCGATTCCTAGTCTATCTAACAATGTTCCCATATCAAAATGATGAATATTACCTACCAGAAACGAGATAACCCCACCTTTCTGTTCTGCCTCTCCAAAAATACGCATCCCCGGAATCTCTTTCATACGCTGCATAGCATATAAAGTCAATTCATGTTCATAGGCTGCTATTTGGTCCATTCCAATAGCTGAAACATAATCAAGTGCCTTAGCCAAGGCTGTAGTGCCTATATAATCAGGAGTACCAGCCTCAAACTTAAACGGCAGTTCGTTGAATGTTGTCTTTTCAAAACTTACATTCTGAATCATCTCCCCTCCACCTTGATAAGGAGGAAGTTTATCCAACCATTCTTCTTTTCCGTATAGCACACCTACTCCAGTAGGTCCATATACCTTATGTCCACTGAATACATAAAAGTCTGCATCCAACTGCTGCACGTCTACAGGCATATGAGGAATACTCTGCGCCCCGTCAATCAATACCGGCACTCCATGCGAGTGAGCTGTCTCAATCAACTGTTTCACCGGGTTGATTGTTCCAAGGACATTAGAAACATGCGCCACAGAAACCAGTCTTGTACGAGATGAAAAGAGTTTTTCATACTCATCCAGCAAAAGTTCTCCTCTGTCATTCATAGGAATGATCTTCAGCACAATTCCCTTACGGCTAGCTTGCAACTGCCAAGGAACAATGTTACTATGATGCTCCATTACAGAAACAATCACTTCATCTCCTTCTTCCATCTGACTGTCAACAAATGAAGAAGCTACCAGATTAATGCTCTCTGTAGTACCACGCGTAAAGATTATCTCATTGGTGCTACGTGCATTGATGAACTTACGCACTGTCTCACGAGACGCTTCATGCAAGTTGGTAGCTTGCTGCGACAAGAAATGCACCCCCCGATGCACATTGGCATTCACCGAATAATATTCTTCAGATATGGTTTCCACCACACAACGAGGTTTCTGTGTAGTGGCTCCATTATCCAGATAAACCAATGGCTTACCATATACAGTACGCGACAGTATTGGGAAGTCTTCTCTAATTTTATCTATCTCATACATAAACATCAACCTTCTTTACATATAGCACAACCTCTACATTTATTGAGTTCACCACGGAAACGTTTCTCAACCAGCAAATGCAGTCTGTCCTTCAATGCATCCATACGGATATTGTCTATCACTTCGTTCACAAAAGCAAACATCAGCAACAAGCGAGCTTCTTTCAAGCCAATACCGCGCTGCTGCATATAAAACAATGCATTCTCATCCAGTTGTCCTACCGTAGCTCCGTGTGAACATTTCACATCATCGGCATAGATTTCAAGCTGCGGCTGAGTATACATACGTGCTTCACGTGTTGCACAAAGATTGCAGTTTGTCTGTTGAGAAGAAGTATGCTGTGCCCCTTCGCGCACCAATACTTTTCCAGCAAAAGCCCCTACGGCCTGTTCATCAAGAACATATTTGAACAGTTCATTGCTGGTACAATCTGAAACTTTATGGTCAATAAAGGTATGATTGTCTACCTGCTCATTCTTGTCAGCAATAGCCATACCACAAAGATTAATTTCAGCACCTCTCCCCGACAAATAAACTTCAGTCGTGTTTCGAGTAGTACCGTTACGAAGAGTCACCCCATTCAACTGCACATTGCTGTTTGCTTCCTGATTCACATACAAATTGCTGAAACGTACCGTACTGTCGTGAGTTTCTTCCAATTCATAGAGGTCAAAGAAAGCATTTTCACCAATAAAAGCCTCTATAACCTGAGTAGAAAGGAAATTCACTTCATCCATCGCATGGTCACAAATCAAGAACTTAGCCTGTGCACCGTCTTCCACAATAATCAAGATACGGCGGTTCACCATAAAGTTCACATCAGCCCTAAGAATATTAATCAGCTGAATAGGTTTTTCGAGCACCATATTTTTAGGGATGTAAAGCAATACACCATCTTGTGCAAACATCGTGTTGAAAGCAGTCAACGCATCTTTTGAAGTATCAGCCAACTTTCCATAATATTTCTTTACCAATTCCGGATGAATTTCCGCCATTTCCTTCAAGCTTCCCAAGATAACCCCTTCTGGTAATTGTGCCGACGGATGGTCATGCTTATCAAAAGCGTCATTCACCACAAAATACAGAGATGTACTCATATTAGGGACATCACATTTGAATACCTCATACGGATTAACCGGAATCTCCAATCGATTCAAGTTCAATCCATAATCAGGAGCAAAAAAATGGCTCACATCGGTATATTTGTACTTTTCTTGCTTGCGAGTAGGAAATCCCAGCTGCTCAAAATCGGCAAAAGCTTTGGCACGGGGAGCATTCATCGCCTCCGAACTGTGCTTGCAGATCATGGCCTCACATTGCGTGAAAAGATCGATATATTGTTGTTCTACTTTCATGATTATTCTCCAAGTTCTTTCTTAATCCAATCGTAACCTTTTTCTTCCAGTTCGAGCGCCAGTTCTGGTCCTGCTGTCTTCACAATACGTCCTTTATACAAAACATGCACAATGTCCGGTTTAATATAATCCAGCAAACGCTGATAATGTGTAATTACGATGCAGCTAGTTTCTGGTGTCTTCAACTTGTTCACTCCTTCTGCAACAATACGTAAGGCATCGATATCCAATCCAGAATCTGTTTCATCCAAGATGCTCAATTTAGGTTCCAGCATAGCCATTTGGAAAATTTCATTACGTTTCTTCTCGCCTCCAGAGAAACCTTCATTCACCGAACGATTCGCCAATTTGCTGTCCAGTTCCACTATTTCACGTTTCTGACGCATCAACTTCAGAAATTCACTAGCCGACAAAGCAGGCAGACCTTTATATTTACGCTGTTCGTTTACGGCAGCACGCATAAAGTTCACCATGCTTACACCCGGAATCTCTACCGGATATTGAAATGACAAGAACAGACCTTCATGGCTGCGGTCTTCTGCACTCAACGACAGCAAGTCCTTACCTCCAAAAGTAACCGATCCCTTGGTCACTTCATAAGCAGGATGACCTACCAGCACATTGCTCAATGTACTCTTACCGGAACCATTAGGTCCCATGATAGCATGTACTTCACCTGGCTTAACAGTCAGGCTGATTCCTTTTAATATCTCTTTGCCATTGATGGTGGCATGCAAATCTTTAATTTCTAACATAACCTTCAAATTAGATTAATTATTATCCAACACTACCTTCCAAGGAAATAGTAAGCAGTTTCTGCGCCTCTACGGCAAACTCCATAGGAAGTTTATTTAAAACCTCTTTGGCATACCCATTAACAATAAGTCCTACAGCATCTTCAGTAGAGATACCTCTCTGATTGCAATAAAACACCTGATCTTCCGAAATTTTTGAAGTAGTTGCCTCATGCTCTACGATAGCGGTTTCATTATGAATATCCATATAAGGGAACGTATGAGCTCCACACTGGCTACCTAGCAACAAAGAGTCACACTGGCTATAGTTTCGTGCATTATCAGCTCTTTCCGACACTTTCACCAAACCACGATAAGAGTTCTGGCTTTTTCCTGCACTGATACCCTTACTTACAATAGTAGAGCGAGTATTTTTTCCCAAGTGAATCATCTTAGTTCCAGTATCGGCCTGCTGATAATTATTAGTTACAGCCACTGAATAGAATTCCGCAGTGGAATTATCACCACTCAAGATACAGCTTGGATATTTCCAGGTAATCGCAGAACCGGTTTCCACCTGAGTCCATGACAACTTACTATCCACACCTTTGCAGTTACCTCTCTTGGTTACAAAGTTATACACCCCTCCCTTACCTTCGGCATCACCTGGATACCAGTTCTGTACGGTAGAGTATTTCACTTCTGCACGGTCTAATACCACAATCTCCACGATAGCTGCATGAAGTTGGTTTTCATCGCGCATCGGAGCTGTACATCCTTCCAGATAAGATACATAGCTGTCATCATCCGCCACAATCAAAGTACGTTCAAATTGTCCGGTATTTGCCGCATTGATACGGAAATAGGTAGACAGTTCCATCGGACAACGCACTCCCTTTGGAATATAGACAAACGAACCGTCGCTGAACACAGCTGAATTCAACGCTGCAAAGAAATTATCACGATAACCTACAACCGACCCTAAGTACTTCTTTACCAAATCTGGATGCTCTCTGACAGCTTCGCTCATGGAGCAGAAAATAATTCCCTTCTCCATCAACGTATCTTTAAAAGTAGTCTTTACCGAAACCGAATCCATCACTGCATCCACAGCCATTCCGCTCAATGCCATCTGTTCTTCCAAAGGAATACCCAACTTGTTGAATGTCTTCAGCAATTCAGGATCAACCTCATCCAAACTCTTTGGTCCTTCCTTCTTTTGAGTAGGATCAGCATAATAAGAGATTGCCTGATAGTCTATCTCCGGAATATCTAGATGAGCCCAAGTAGGCATTTCCATCGTCAACCAATGCTTATATGCCTTCAACCGGAACTCAAGCAACCAGTCCGGCTCACCTTTCTTTGTCGAAATCAGACGTACTACATCCTCATTCAACCCCTTTTCTATAATATCTGTATGCACATCTGTAGTGAAGCCATATTTATACTTCTCCTGCGTCAGTTCTTTTACATATTTATTGGGTTCTTCTTGCATATTTCTGTTTTTATTAATTGTTTAGTCACACTTCTTACAGTTGGATAAAAAAATTCCGATAACTCTTTAATCGGATAATATAACACCGAACTGCTCTTGGTGGTTTTGGCAATTAAGTTACTTTCAGAATCTGTATATTCTACTAGATTGATAAACAATGCAGCAAAAATCAAATACTTCAAGCCACCCATACCAGCCCCAAGCAACCGATTAACAAATCCCAGCCTAACCACCTCCACGGCTTTTGTCATTACTGAAGCCAACAACAAAAATCCGACAGGTACAAGTACCCCAATCAGGACAAAGGACAGGATCTGTGCAAAAGTCAGCGACGCTCCCAGTTCAGCTGCGAGAGTTTCCCCCACCTTGGCAAACATCGCTCTGGCAATCAACAAACCTGCCACCAGCCCAAGCAATGAAGCCAACTGCCTAATGATGCCTTTTGAATATCCTATAACCACCCCTATACCTATAAAAGCTACAATCATCCAGTCTAATACTGTCATACCTATTGTATAAATACAAAAGAATGTCATTCTGAACAAG
The DNA here is from genome assembly GCA_029257865.1 of Phocaeicola sp. GTDB lineage: Bacteria > Bacteroidota > Bacteroidia > Bacteroidales > Bacteroidaceae > Phocaeicola. Next base: position 6,323 of record JARIAN010000101.1, on the reverse strand, counting down.
ATAATAATCTGCATACATCCCATACGGCGTCTGCAAATCCTTCGCCTTGCTCAGGATGACATTTCCCTAGTTATCTTTTAATCCTCTTATAGAGTCTGTTTAACTTCAATTTCTTCGTAAGTTTCAATAATATCACCTACTTTCAAGTCATTGCAGTTAGTCAAACTGATACCACATTCAAAGTTAGTACCCACTTCCTTCACGTCATCCTTGAAACGTTTCAATGCATTGATTGTGCCAGAGAACACCACAATACCATCACGAATCAAACGGGCCTTGTCTGAACGTTTCACCTTACCATTCTTGACCATCGCACCGGCTACCATACCTACCTTACTGATGTTGAATACTTCACGCACTTCGATATTTGCAGTAACCTGCTCTTTCAATGTAGGAGCCAACATACCTTCCATAGCCGATTTCACCTCTTCTATGGCATCGTAGATAATAGAATACTTACGAATGTCCACACCTTCCTGTTCAGCCAGTTTTCCGGCACTGCTAGACGGACGAACCTGGAAACCTACGATAATTGCATCCGAAGCTGCCGCCAGAGAAACATCCGATTCGGAAATCTGACCTACACCCTTGTGAATGACATTTACCTGAATCTGTTCGGTAGACAACTTAATCAATGAGTCGCTCAAAGCCTCTACAGAACCGTCCACGTCACCTTTCACAATAACATTCAATTCATGGAAATCACCCAAAGCCAGACGGCGTCCCACTTCATCCAATGTAAGCATCTTCTGAGTACGCAATCCCTGTTCGCGTTGCAGCTGTTCACGCTTGTTGGCAATTTCACGTGCTTCCTGATCTGTATCAAATACATGGAAAGTATCACCAGCGGCAGGTGCACCATTCAAACCAAGAATCAATACTGGTTCTGCAGGTCCAGCCTCTTTCAGCCTCTGGTTACGTTCGTTGAACATAGCCTTCACCTTACCATAGAAAGTTCCTGCCAAAACAATATCACCCACATGCAAAGTACCATTTGAAACCAACACTGTAGCCACATATCCACGACCTTTGTCCAACGACGATTCAATAATTGAACCAGTTGCCTTACGGTTAGGGTTAGCCTTCAGTTCCAGCATTTCAGCTTCCAACAATACCTTTTCCAGCAATTCCTTGACACCGGTACCCTTCTTTGCAGAAATATCTTGCGACTGATACTTGCCACCCCATTCTTCCACCAGGAAGTTCATGGCAGCCAACTCTTCCTTAATCTTGTCAGGGTTAGCATTTGGCTTATCCACCTTATTGATAGCAAATACGATAGGTACACCGGCTGCCATTGCATGGTTGATAGCTTCTTTAGTCTGAGGCATCACATTATCATCGGCTGCCACAATAATGATTACCACGTCGGTAACCTTAGCACCACGTGCACGCATTGCAGTAAACGCTTCGTGCCCCGGAGTATCCAGGAAAGTGATTTTACGGCCGTCCTCCAATTTCACATTATAAGCACCGATATGCTGAGTGATACCGCCGGCTTCACCTGCAATAACATTCGCCTTACGCACATAATCCAGCAAAGAAGTCTTACCGTGGTCTACGTGTCCCATTACAGTAACGATTGGCGCACGAGGCTGCAAGTCCTCTTCCGCATCTACTTCCTCTTCAATAGCTTGAGCCACCTCTGCACTGACATATTCAGTCTTGTAGCCAAATTCCTCAGCCACCAGGTTGATTGTCTCAGCGTCCAGTCTTTGGTTAATAGATACCATAATACCCACACTCATACAAGTAGAGATTACCTGTGTTACTGAGATGTCCATCATATTAGCCAACTCGTTTGCAGTTACAAACTCTGTCAACTTCAATATCTTGCTTTCTTCCTGTTCCAGTTCCTCCTGTTCTATTTGGCGGTTCTGGATAGATTCACGCTTTTCCTTACGATATTTGGCAGCCTTGTTCTTACCTTTGTTGGTAAGACGTGCCAAAGTTTCTTTTACCTGCTTAGCCACATCTTCATCGCTCACTTCCTGTTTTGCAACAGGTTTCTTAAAACGATCCTTGTTGTGCTTACTGCCGGATTTATTATTTCTGTCACCTCGTGAAGCATTACCTGCATTTCCATTTCCCGCAGAATTAATGTCCACGCGCTCCTTGTTGATACGGTTTCTTTTCTTTTTGTTGACGTCGCCAGCAGCATCCTTATCACCCTTGTCATCAGATTTTCTGATTTCCTTGATGATTGCATCTTTCATTTGCTTACGTTGTTCTTGACGCTGCTTATCTTTTTCCTCCCTTTCCTTACGTCTTTCTTCCTTTGTTTTCTTTTTCGGTCGGGTAGACTGATTCAGCGCCGCCAAGTCAATTTGGCCAACGACATTAATTTTAGACTTAAATTCGGTAGTTCGAATTTTAAACACTTCATTCTCTTTTTTCTGCTGGACGGTTTGCGCTTCCGGGGTTCCTTTTTTTTCTTCCATCACCTCTGATTTCAAATCTTCTGCCTTTTGCACCGGCTGTTTCTGTTTTTCAAATTCACTTGCCTGAGGTTTATCCGCTACAGGACTTTTTTCTACCTTCTTTGCAGCTGCCGTCTTTTTCTTTTCTTTAAGATCAGCCTCCACAGGTTCCGGTTTTACATTTTCCACTTGCGATACATCCTCTTTCTTGGCATTCTTACTGTTTTTTACAGGCTCCACCACAGCCGGTTTCGCCTTTTTCTTATTTAAGCCATCCAAGTCTATCTTACCTATAGGTTTAAACTTCGGACGTATTTCATCAGATACTACTATTTCCACCGCTTCTGGCTGCTTGTTGTCAGCCTGCAAGTCTTCGATAGAAACAGATGCTTTATTACGCTCTTTATTCTGCCGCTCTTGGAAAATTTTCTCAGACTCTATTCTCAAATCTTTGTCTTTGCTAAACTCTTTCACAAGTGCAGCATATTGTTCTTCCGTAATTCTTGCATTAGGATTGGGCTCAATGGTAAAACCTTTTTTTTGCAAAAAATCCACCACTGTAGTAATCCCTACATTTAAATCTCTTGTTACTTTATTCAGTCTAATCGTCATAAGTTCTTAAAATTTTATCGAGTCCGTTTTCCACATGACGGGGTCAAGCCGGAGTTTTCAAAGCGACCCGACCCGCCACGCGGCAGTTAAAATAAAGCAATTAAATATCTCTTGTCATGCCTGTTTCAAAGGAAGTTTTCCTCGAAACGGAACATCACCTTAACTTTCTTCGAACTCTGCTTTCAATACCTTCAACACGTCATCAACCGTGTTTTCTTCCAAATCCGCTTTTTCAATCAACATTTCACGTGGTGCATTCAACACTCCCTTAGCAGTATCAATACCAATTCCCTTGATTGCATTGATGACCCATTCATCAATTTCATCCTTGAATTCTTCCAAGTAAATATCTTCATCCATAGCGGCTTCATCCAGTTCACGATATACATCAATAGTATATTCAGTCAGCATACTTGCCAGCTTGATGTTCATACCACCCTTACCGATAGCCAATGAAACTTCTTCCGGTTTCAAATAAACTTCGGCTTTCTTCTCTTCTTCGTGCATAACGATTGAAGAAACCTGAGCAGGGCTCAAGGCACGCTGAATGAACAACTGGATATTTGAGGTATAATTAATCACATCGATGTTTTCGTTACGCAATTCACGTACAATTCCATGGATACGCGAACCTTTCACACCAACACAAGCTCCAACCGGATCAATACGTTCATCGTAAGACTCTACAGCAATCTTGGCACGTTCACCAGGGATACGAGCAATCTTACGCAAGGTAATCAATCCATCCATAATTTCCGGTACTTCCTGTTCAAACAAACGCTGCAAGAACATCGGAGAAGTACGGCTCAGAATAATCTTAGGGTTGTTGTTTCTATTGTCTACGCGAGCCACCACCGCACGTACGGTTTCACCCTTTCTATAAAAATCACCCGGTATCTGTTCCGTCTTAGGAAGAAGCAGTTCATTTCCTTCATCATCCAACAAAAGGATTTCCTTTTTCCAAATCTGGTAGACTTCGGCAGCCACAACTGTACCCACTTTGTCGATGTACTTGTTATACAAGCTGTCCTTTTCCAATTCCAGCACCTTTGAAGCCAAAGTCTGACGCAAGTTCAGAATGGCACGGCGTCCGAATTTTTCAAATATCACCTCATCAGTCACTTCTTCACCTACTTCATACGAAGCGTCGATTTTACGAGCTTCAGTAAGTGAAATCTGCAGATTAGGATCTGTCAACTCATCGTCAGCCACCACTTCACGGTTACGCCATATCTCGAAATCCCCTTTATCAGGATTTACAATGACATCATAATTTTCATCAGTGCCGAACATTTTTGCAATCACACTGCGAAAAGACTCTTCCAGTACGCTCACCATAGTGGTGCGGTCGATATTCTTCAAATCTTTAAATTCCGAAAACGTGTCAATCAAACTGACAGTTGCTTCTTTCTTCGCCATAATTATTTAAAGCTAATTAAGTATTTGGTGTATTTTATTTCATCATAAGTAAAGGTCACGCTCTGTTCTACCAACTTAGGACGCTTTGCTCCCTCTGGTTTAATCTTGACTTCAATTACAATCGTAAAATTCTCTTCCGTAACATCCGTAAGCGTACCTACCCATTTTTTCCCGTCCTTGCCTAATACCTCCACATTTTTTCCGACATGAATTTGGTATTGCTTAAGCACCTTGAAAGGCTGTCCGATACCTGCAGAACCTACTTCCAGTTCATAATCCTCCTCTTCGCGGTTCAATTTAGACTCAATAAACCGGCTCAATTCCACACAGTCATCTATCCATACCCCTTCAGCATGGTCAATTTCCACTACAATCTTATCATCCGGGCTAACGGTTACATCTACCAGAAAATAATCTTTACCCTCCAGCCATTCATCGACAATACGGGTTACAACGTTTTTATCTATCATGTATTAATTATATAAGAACAAAAAAAGGAGCTTAATGCCCCTCCACCTTTTCATCCATCTCGTTTGCAAAGATACAAATAAAATCTTGCAGCGCAAAATATTGAATTAATTATTTCTTTTTTAATGAGTTTTATGCTTCTTAAAAGAATTGGCACATTTACAACAGACAAACTAAAGCTTTCATCTCAACCTGACCTCTTTCTCCCAACACTCTTCTCAGACCACTAATGGGGTTACTTCAACTGTTTTTTCTTCTCCAAAACATTCATCTCCCGAAAAATCCACTTACATTTGCAGATACAATCTCAAAACAAACCTTATGAATCAAAAAAGCATCAACAGCAACAAACAGTTTATGGTAGGCAACGGTATCCTAGCTTTTGGAGTATTCTTCATCGTCTGCTTGTTCTTATACCTCGGATTCCGCGGACAACGAAAAGAAAACGGTACACAGCAAGCCTTCAAGGACATCTACACCTTGCAGATAACAGGTAGCTTTGCCCACGACAGTCTTGCAATCTACATCAACGACAGCCTCCTTATGGACCGCACGATGACAGAAAACGGAGTTAAACTACAGGTAAATCGTTTTGCTGAAGAAAGTATGCTGATGGTAGTAAACCACAAGGACGACAAAATCACTCCCTTCAACCTAAGTCCTGAAGGAAGCCTCATCCGTATTGAAAAGAAAAACGGAAAAATCTATATTGAAGAAACGGAGGCTCCTAAAGAGAGAAAGAAATAATCAGAAAAAGGGGAAGCCGGATACAACCGCATTTCAAGTTTGTATCAGACTTCCCATCTTTACATCTATACCTATTACATATCAATCCAATGCTGAAGTCTTTCTACAAATGGTAACTCATACAAAAATAGCCAATTACTATCAAATGTTTTTATAGACAAATGGTTATGATGATTCATATCCATCACATAACCTGCAGGTTGTTCCATGAATCTTGTTTTTGAATACACTTCTTTTATCTTATCTATTTTCTGAAAGAATTCACTACAACAGATTTTTATCTCCTTTAAAACCATTTGCCTTTTCTGCTCATTTTTTGCCACATCATAATCTCTTAATAATAATAACATTTGTACTGGTATATTTTGTAACACATTATTCTGTTCATAAATATCTAAGGTATAACGATTTCGTAAAGCCTCTTTTTTAATGATAGATAGTTCTTTCCGAATTTTATTATATCTCAACTCTTCAAATTCGGCTCGTTTTATCTTTGCCTTATATTTTTCAAACCATATTCCATGTTTGCTTTTAGATGGTAATTCTATCAATTCAAAATCAGTGACTCCCCAAGCAGGATTCCTTCTCCCTTTATCAACTAAAGCATCATCAAAGAAAAAGAAACTTTCCTCCAACTCTTGAACAAATTTCATTTTG
>JARIAN010000034.1 GCA_029257865.1 Phocaeicola sp. | reverse complement strand
AGGTTCCACCTCTTCCCATTCCGAACAGAGAAGTTAAGCTTCGTCACGCCGATGGTACTGCAGACTGTGGGAGAGTAGGTAGTCGCCGTTTTATTGAGCCCCGAGCGGAAACGCTTCGGGGCTTTTTATTTGTATATTTCATATTGCTCTATTGTGGTGATGTGGAGCTGCTGTTATATATTTCCAATAGGAAATGTCGATTTATACCTTTGTTTTGTAATATCCAGTTGCCAATAATCGAGTTTTAGAAGTCTTTTTTGCTGTTTGAGTGAAAATATTGCTTGAATATGGTGGTGTATAAGTATTGTTTTCGTATATTTGGGATTAGTAAGCTTTTAGAAAGCGATGATTTATGTTAATTTTATAATCAATATATAATATACAGCCATGGAAAATAAAATTCAGGTATTGGCCGATAAAATCTATCAAGAAGGAGTGCAGAAAGGTAATCTTGAAGCACAACGTTTGATTGAAGAGGCACAAAAAAAAGCACAGCAATTGATTGATGATGCAAAAGCTGAAGCAGATAAAATACTTCAGGATGCTCGTAAGTCTGCTGAAGAATTAAATGAAAATACAAAATCTGAATTGAAACTATTTGCTGGACAGGCTTTGAATGCTTTGAAAACAGAAATTATCAATTTGTTGACAAATTCTACTGTAAATGATGCTGTAAAAGGTTTTGTATCCGATAAAGAGTTCCTAAATAAATTTATTGTAAATTTAGCTACTCAGTGGACTGCTAGTGAACCGGTCGTTATATCAGTGAGTGATGCCGACACTTTGAAGAAATATTTCTTGCAACATGCCATGACCTTGTTGGATAAAGGTGTGCAGATTGAACAAGTAAATGGAATAAAAGCCTTGTTCAGTATTTCTCCGGCCGATGGTTCTTATAAAGTGAATTTTGGAGAAAAGGAGTTTGAAAATTATTTTAAGGATTTCCTACGTCCACAATTGGTTGAAATGTTATTTTAGTGTGTATGGGCAGCTATTATTATTTAGTGGCAGGTTTGCCTGATCTGTCTTTGGATGACGGCAAACTTAGTTACACATTGAAGTGCTTTTCCGAGGAAATGTATCCTTCATTGGGGGATAAAGACCGAAGACTGGTCGATTGGTTGTATTATAAGTATGATAATGCAAACCTCCTTCAGATACTTTCCTATAAAGAAGCAGTGGCCGATGATAAAGGTTGCTTTTCTGATGAGGAGCTACGTCTTCTTGTTGAAACCGTTCGCGATGGTGATAAGGCCGATAAGAAATATCCTTCCTATTTGACTGATTTTGTGGTCGCTTATCAAGAATTTGCGGATGAAGAGAAGTATCGTGCTCAAGATTTGTTGGCTTCAATGTACTATGCATCTGCCATAAAATGTGGCAATCCATTCCTATCAGCTTGGTTTGAATTCAATCTTAATGTAAATAATATTCTTTCAGCTTTGACTGCCCGAAAGTATAAGATGGACGTGTCGTCTTGTATTGTCGGAGATACTGAAGTATGTAATCAGCTACGCAGTTCTAACGCACGTGATTTCGGTTTGTCTACAGAAATAGACTATCTAGAGCAGGTAGTACGTATTTCTGAGACAGAGAGTTTATTGGAGCGGGAAAAGAAAATCGATCAGTTGAAATGGAAATGGCTGGAAGATGAATCGTTTTTTCATTATTTCACAGTGGAGCGGCTGCTGGTCTTCTTGCTGCAGCTTGAGATGATAGAGCGTTGGATTGCATTGGATAAAGAAAAAGGAAATGAATTGTTCCGTCAGATGATTCAGCATTTGAAGGATGAGGTTCAGATACCTGAAGAGTTTAGAAAATAGTAAAATTAGATAAGAATGGCAACAAAAGGAACTGTATTAGGAGTTATTGCCAACATGGTGACGTTGACCGTGGATGGACCTGTAGCTCAGAATGAAATATGCTACATTCATACCGGAGGTGACCGTTTGATGGCAGAAGTTATCAAGGTGGTTGGCAAGAATGTGTATGTACAGGTGTTTGAAAGTACTCGTGGGTTGAAAGTAGGGGCAGAGGCCGAATTTACCGGTCATATGCTGGAAGTGACACTGGGACCGGGAATGCTTTCTAAGAATTACGATGGATTGCAGAATGACCTTGACAAGATGGACGGAGTGTTCTTGAAGAGGGGACAATACACTTATCCTCTTGATAAAGATAAAGTATGGACATTTAAACCGCTGGTAAAATCTGGAGATGAGGTAATTGCTGCGGGATGGTTGGGCGAAGTGGAAGAAAACCATCAGTCTTTAAAGATTATGGCCCCATTTCAGTTGGAAGGTACTTGCAAGGTGAAATCAATCGCTGAAGAAGGAGAGTATAAAATAGAAGATACAATTGCCGTATTGGTTGACAAGGACGGGCAGGAAATCAAAGTGAATATGATTCAGAAATGGCCGGTTAAGAAGGCTATGACGAATTATAAAGAAAAACCGCGTCCATTCCGCTTATTGGAAACAGGAGTCCGTGTGATAGATACTGTAAATCCGATAGTAGAAGGTGGTACCGGGTTTATCCCAGGTCCGTTTGGTACCGGAAAGACGGTGCTACAGCATGCTATATCCAAGCAGGCCGAAGCGGATATCGTTATTATTGCTGCCTGTGGTGAACGTGCCAATGAAGTGGTGGAAATCTTTACGGAATTCCCTGAATTGGTTGACCCTCATACAGGAAGAAAGTTGATGGAGCGTACTATTATCGTAGCCAATACTTCTAATATGCCGGTAGCAGCACGTGAGGCATCTGTATATACCGCTATGACAATGGCAGAGTTTTATCGTGCTATGGGGTTGAAGGTACTGCTGATGGCCGACTCAACATCTCGATGGGCTCAGGCTTTGCGTGAAATGTCTAACCGTATGGAAGAGTTGCCTGGCCCTGATGCTTTCCCAATGGATATTTCGGCTATTATTTCCAATTTTTATGGACGTGCAGGATACGTATATTTGAATAACGGAACCACAGGCTCTATTACTTTTATCGGTACTGTTTCCCCTGCAGGTGGTAACTTAAAGGAACCGGTAACAGAGAATACCAAGAAGGTGGCTCGTTGTTTCTATGCCTTGGAGCAGGAACGTGCTGACCGTAAGCGTTATCCGGCAGTAAACCCTATCGATTCATATTCTAAATATTTGGAATATCCTGAATTTGAAAAGTATATTGCGGAAAGAATCAATGATCAGTGGATTGGAAAAGTCAATGAACTGAAGACCCGTTTGTTGCGTGGTAAGGAGATTGCTGAACAGATAAACATCTTGGGTGATGATGGTGTGCCAGTAGAATATCACGTCATTTTCTGGAAATCAGAACTGATTGACTTTGTGATTCTTCAGCAAGATGCTTTTGATGAGGTAGATGCTGTTACTCCAATGGAACGTCAGGAAGAGATTGTGGATATGGTTATTGAAGTATGTCATACAGATTTCAAATTTGATAATTTTGTGGAAGTGATGGACTACTTTAAGAAGATGATTAATCTCTGTAAACAGATGAACTATGCGAAGTACAAATCGGAACAGTATGTAGAATTTGGTAAACAATTACAGGAACTGGTTGCCGAAAGATGCGTTAAATAATTAATTTCAAAACAAGATTCAGAAAATGGCAACAAAAGCTTTTCAGAAAATATATACTCAGATTAGCCAGATTACCAAGGCTACTTGTTCGTTGAAGGCTACAGGTGTAGGCTATGATGAATTGGCTATGGTAAACGGAAAACTGGCTCAGGTGGTTAAGATAGCTGGTGATGAAGTGACTTTGCAGGTTTTTGAGGGAACGGAAGGTATTCCTACAAATGCAGAAGTAGTGTTCCTGGGCAAGGCTCCTACGCTGAAAGTGAGTGAGCAGTTGGCAGGACGTTTTTTTAATGCCTTTGGTGACCCTATCGACGGAGGTCCGGAAATAGAAGGTGTGGAAGTGGAAATTGGCGGACCTTCTGTAAATCCGGTACGCCGTAAACAACCGTCGGAACTGATTGCAACTGGTATTGCAGGCATCGACTTGAATAATACATTGGTGTCTGGACAGAAGATTCCGTTTTTTGCTGACCCCGACCAGCCTTTTAATCAAGTAATGGCTAACGTGGCTCTGCGTGCCGAAACAGATAAAATTATTCTGGGTGGTATGGGTATGACCAATGACGACTACTTGTATTTCAAGAATGTGTTCTCGAATGCAGGTGCGTTGGACCGTATCATCAGCTTTGTAAATACAACAGAGAATCCTCCAGTAGAACGTCTGTTGATTCCGGATATGGCTCTTACGGCAGCTGAATACTTTGCTGTTGAACATAATCAGAAAGTCTTGGTATTGCTTACCGATATGACTTCTTATGCCGATGCTTTGGCTATTGTGTCGAATCGTATGGACCAGATTCCATCAAAAGACTCCATGCCTGGTTCTTTGTATTCTGATTTGGCTAAGATTTATGAAAAGGCAGTGCAGTTCCCTTCTGGTGGTTCTATTACCATCATTGCAGTAACAACTCTTTCTGGTGGTGATATTACTCATGCCGTACCAGATAATACGGGTTATATTACAGAAGGTCAGTTATTCTTGCGTCGTGATAGTGATATCGGAAAGGTTATCGTCGATCCGTTCCGCTCTTTGTCTCGTTTGAAGCAGTTGGTAAGTGGTAAGAAGACACGTAAAGACCATCCGCAGGTTATGAATGCAGCAGTTCGTTTGTATGCTGATGCAGCCAATGCTAGGACCAAGATGGAAAATGGTTTCGACTTGACCAATTACGATGAGCGTACATTGGCTTTTGCCAAGGATTATGCAAATCAGTTGTTGGCTATTGATGTTAACTTGAATACTACAGAAATGTTGGATGTAACTTGGGGCTTATTCAGTAAATATTTTAAGCCGGAGGAAGTCAATATCAAGAAAGAACTGGTAGACCAGCATTGGAAAAAATAAACAAAATAATTAAGCAGGGAAGATGGCTATAAAATTTCAATATAATAAGACTTCTCTCCAGCAGTTGGAAAAGCAACTTAAGATTCGTGTGCGTACGCTTCCTATCATTAAGAATAAGGAAAGTGCACTGCGCCTTGAAGTCAAGAGATGCAAGGCTGAAGCCTTGAAGTTGGAAGAGCGTTTGGAAAAGGAAATCCAGACATACGATGCCATGTTCGCGCTCTGGAGTGAGTTTGATGCATCACTGATAAAAGTGAAGGATGTTCATTTAGGAGTACGAAAGATAGCCGGAGTCCGTGTACCTTTATTGGAAGAGGTGGATTTTGAAATTCGTCCTTATAGCTTGTTTGAAAGTCCTAAGTGGTATGCAGATGGTATTCATTTGTTGAAACTTTTGGCCAATACAGCCATAGAACGAGAGTTTATCTTGGCAAAATTAGGCTTGTTGGAACATGCCCGTAAAAAGACTACGCAGAAAGTAAATCTTTTTGAGAAAGTGCAGATTCCGGGATACCAGGATGCTTTGAGGAAAATCAAACGCTTTATGGAAGATGAAGAAAACTTGTCGAAATCATCACAGAAGATTTTGAAATCTATCCAAGAAAAGAGAAAGGAGGCTGAGGTATGATTGCAAAGATGAAAAAACTGACTTTTCTAATCTATCATCAAGAATATGAAACTTTTCTTCAGGAACTTCGGGAACTGGGAGTGGTGCATATCGTAGAGAAGAAGTCGGGCGAGGCTGATGGAAAGCTGCAGGAGTTCATTCAGAAGCGAAATACTTATAAGAATGTCTTGCAGGCAATGCAGCAGTTGGCAGATAATGTCAGTCAGAAGGTTGACCATAAGGCTTCGGGTGACGAATTGGTGAGCAGGTATGAGGAATTGCAGGCTGCTATTCAATCTTTACAGCAGCGTGGTGTGCTTGTTCAGAAAGATATCGCTCAGATGAAGATATGGGGGAATTTCGATTGGAAAACAATTCATCTGTTGGATGAGATTGGTTGGCACATGGAGTTCTACACTTGTACGGACAGACAGTTTGATTCTCAGTGGGAAGAAGAATATCATGCCATACAGGTTCTTCACGAAGGTGGTAGGGTTTATTTTGTTACAATTACTAAGGCTCCGGTAGAGATAGATGCTGAAAAGGTAGTCCTTCCGGAATTGAGCCTGATGGAGTTGGAAACTGAAAAAACTCGTCTGGATGCAGAAAAATCAGCAGTTCAAACTGCTTTACGTGAGTTTTGTAATGTTTCTGTTGCTTTGTTGTCTGACGCTTCCGATAGGTTACAGGAAGAGATGGATATGCAGCAGGTGCGACTTACAGGAGAGCGTTTGGCAGAAGGAAGCGTTTTACTTTTAGAGGGATGGGTTCCTGAAGACAGTGAACGTACCGTTGTTGAAATGCTTGATAGCAGAAGCATCTATTATGAAATGAGGAAGGCTCAGAAGGAGGACAATGCTCCCATCAAATTGACCAATAATGTTTTTATCCGTATGTATGAAGTGCTGACTCGTATGTATGGTATGCCGGACTATGGAGAATTTGACCCGACACCAATGGTTGCGCCTTTCTTTACCTTGTTTTTCGCTTTTTGTGTAGGTGATGCGGGGTATGGTCTCGTACTGATTGCCTTGGGAGCCTATTTAAAGAAACGTATGGACCGTTCTATGAGTGGAATGATGAATCTTGTCATGACGCTGGGTGGAATGACTACCATATTGGGTATGATTTTCGGTACATTCTTCGGTGTAAATCTTTTGGAAGTGGATGCCCCATGGCTCGCCAGTATGAAGCAGTATATGATATCTTCCGATAAGTTAATGTATTTGGCATTGGCTATAGGTGTGATTCATATAATCGTTGCGATGACCGTAAAGACGCTTTGTTCTACAGTACGTTATGGGTTTAAAAATTCGTTGAGCGACTGGGGGTGGTTACTGTGTGTCACGGGGTTCGTCATTACCGGAGGATTGCAGTATTTAGAGAAAATCACTCCAGAAGTTGCAAACTGGGCATTTATTATTGTAGGAGGAATTTCTGCTATAGGTATATTCTTGCTCAATGATTTGAAACGTAATGTATTTATCAATATCGGTGCAGGTGTATGGACCACTTACAATATGGCTACCGGTCTGTTAGGTGATGTATTGTCGTACATTCGACTTTATGCCCTTGGCTTGGCTGGTGCTATGTTGGGTATGGTATTTAATAAGTTGGCTTTCATGATTGATATACAGATTCCTGTTATAGGAAGTATATTGACTTGGATTTGCTGTGGGGCCATATTGGTGTTCGGACATACTTTAAATATTGCAATGTCTTGTCTGAGCGGATTTGTACATCCTTTGCGTCTTACTTTTGTAGAATATTTTAAGAATTCAGGTTATAGTGGAAAGGGCGAAGCATATAAGCCTTTTGCTACATTAAAAGAAAAAGATAATAACAAATAAAAATTAAGATTATGAATGAAATTTTAGGTTATATCGGACTTGGTCTGATGTTAGGTTTAGCTGGTATCGGTAGTTGCTATGGTACTACAATCGCAGGAAATGCAGCAGTAGGAGCTTTAAAAAAAGATGCTTCAAAATCGGCTAGTTATATGATTTTGTCTGCACTTCCTTCTACACAGGGGTTGTATGGCTTTATTGCATTCTTGATGTCTATGACAAAAGATTTCGCTACTGCCGGTCCTTTGATGCTAGGTGTAGGTCTAGGTGTTGGTCTCATCTGTCTGTTTTCTGCTATCCGTCAGGGACAGATTTGTGCCAATGGTATTGCCGCCTTGTCACAAGGCCATGATGTTACTACCAATACAATGATTTATGCAGCATTTCCAGAATTCTATGCAATTTTGGCTTTGGTTGCTGTATTGATGGTATAAGAACTGTATTAAGTATTAAGTATATATAAGGTGGTACTTGCATTTTAGTTTTGATGTTTCTTCTCTTTTGGGGATGCTTTTCTTAATGGAAAAGTAATAAAGGTTGAAACGTCAAGACTAAAATTGCAGGTATTTTTTATGTGAAAACAATAGAGCTTCGTATTCTCTTTGTCAGTAAGAAATAGAATTTTTATGACAACGTGTTTGCAGTTTTTACTCTTTTTAAAACAAATAGACTTTTGGTTTGTATCTAAATGTTAATGGAAGAAGTGATTTTTATATAGTAAAAAACTTGTGTATTAAATATTTTCTATATATTCGCATTCGATTTACAAAATATAATGACGATGATGAAACAGTTACTGACACCTGATTACATTTTCGAGTCTAGTTGGGAAGTGTGCAATAAAGTCGGTGGTATATACACTGTATTGTCTACAAGAGCTAAAACCTTGCAGAATACTTTCTCGGACCGAATTTTCTTTATAGGACCAGATGTTTGGTTGGGTAAAGAAAACCCATTGTTTGTGGAAGATGATATTCTTTTGAATGAATGGAAAACACATGCATTAAAGATTGACAACTTGAAGTTGAGAGTTGGACGATGGAATATTCCCGGAAATCCTATTGCTATATTGGTTGACTTTCAGTCTTTCTTTGAGATTAAAAATGAAATTTATGCTCAGGCATGGGAAGACTTCAAAGTCGATTCATTGCACGCTTATGGCGACTATGATGAGGCTTCTATGTTCTCTTATGCTGCAGGAAAAGTGGTAGAAAGTTACTATAAGTACCATCTTACCATGGCTGACAAAGTTATTTATCATGCAAATGAATGGATGACCGGACTTGGCGCACTATATCTGCAAAAGCATGTTCCTCAGATAGCCACAGTTTTTACCACTCATGCTACTTCTATCGGTAGGTCGATAGCAGGAAACAATAAGCCTTTATATGATTACCTGTTTGCTTATAACGGTGATCAGATGGCTCAAGAACTTAATGTGGAGTCGAAACATTCTATTGAAAAGCAGACTGCACATTTTGTAGATTGTTTTACTACAGTGAGTGATATAACTAATAATGAATGCCGTGAATTGCTTGAGAAACCGGCCGATGTCATTTTAAAGAACGGATTTGAAGATGATTTCGTTCCAAAAGGGGAAGAATTTACCTATAAGCGCAAGTATGCACGTGCTTCGTTGATTAATCTGGCTGAAAAACTCCTTGGTACCAAGGTTTCCTCAAATGCGATGATTATAGGTACCAGCGGTCGTTATGAATTCAAGAATAAGGGGATTAATGTTTACTTGGAAGTTCTTAACCGACTGACTCGCGATAAAAATCTGAATAAAGAAATAATTGCTTTTGTAAATGTTCCAGGGTGGGTAGGGGATGCCCGTGAAGATTTGAAAGAGCGTCTTGAAAGTGGATTGGATTATGATACTCCTCTTGAATGTCCATTGATTACACATTGGCTTCATAATATGACGCACGATCAAGTGCTTGATATGATGAAATATCTGAACATGAGGAATACACCAGATTCTAAAGTTAAAGTAATCTTCGTTCCTTGTTATTTGGATGGTAGAGATGGTATCTTGAACGAAACTTATTATGACCTGATTATAGGTTCTGATTTGACTGTTTATCCTTCATACTATGAGCCTTGGGGATATACTCCGTTAGAGAGTGTAGCATTTAAAGTTCCTACGATTACTACAGATTTGGCTGGATTTGGCTTATGGGCAAACTCCTTGAAGGAAGGTACTAGCCATTTGAAAGATGGGGTGGAAGTGATTCATCGTACAGATTACAATTATTCAGAAGTGGCAGATATGATAAAGGATACGATTGCCAACTATTCTAATTTGTCAGATATTGAAGTGGAAGAATTACGTGAGCGTGCTGGAAACATTGCCGAAAAGGCTCTGTGGAAACATTTTATCTGCAATTATTATGAAGCCTATGATGTGGCTTTGCGCAATGCAGCTTCTCGTTGTTCTAAAATGATAAAAATGAACCTTTAAAAAACAAATAATATGAAAGTAAAAACTAATTGCGTCAATGCTCCTGTATGGAGAGACATTAATGTAAAATCTCGTATACCGGAATCATTGAAGATGCTGGAAGTAATGGCTCGCAACATTTGGTGGGCTTGGAATGATGAAGCTACAGAACTCTTCAAATCTCTTGATGCTGAATTGTGGCAGGAAGTTGGTCAGAACCCTGTTCTTTTGTTGGAACGTCTGAGCTATGAAAAACTGGAAGAACTTTCTACTGACAAGGCTGTTTTAGATAATATCAATCAGGTATATGCTAAGTTTGAAGCATATATGAATGAAAAACCAAATGCAGACCGTCCTTCAGTTGCGTATTTCTGTATGGAATATGGTTTGACACATGTGTTGAAGATTTATTCTGGAGGTTTGGGGGTCTTGGCTGGTGACTATCTGAAAGAAGCATCAGATAGTAACGTGGATATGTGTGCCATTGGCTTCTTGTATCGTTATGGATATTTTAGCCAAAGCCTTTCTATGGATGGACAGCAGATTGCAAACTATGAAGCTCAGAATTTCGGAAGCCTTCCATTAGAACGTGTATTGGATGAAAATGGTAAACCTGTAGTATTGGATGTGCCTTATTTGAATTACTTTGTACATGCTTATGTATGGAGAGTGAATGTTGGTCGCGTGCCTTTGTATTTGCTGGATACAGATAATGAACTGAACAGTGAATTTGACCGTCCTATTACATATCAGTTATATGGTGGTGATTGGGAAAATCGCTTGAAACAGGAAATATTGTTGGGTATCGGTGGTGTGTTGTTGTTGAAGAAATTGGGTATAAAGAAAGATATCTATCATTGCAATGAAGGACACGCTGCTTTGTGTAACGTACAGCGCTTGTGTGATTTTGTGGAAAGTGGAATGTCGTTCGACCAAGCTCTTGAAATCGTACGTGCATCATCATTGTATACTGTACATACTCCAGTTCCTGCAGGACATGACTATTTTGATGAAGGATTGTTTGGTAAATATATGGGTGGATACCCACAGCGTATGGGGCTTGAATGGGCAGACTTCATGAATTTGGGACGAATCAATCCTGGAGATCAAAGTGAACGTTTCTGCATGTCTACTTTTGCTTGTAATACTTGCCAGGAAGTAAATGGTGTGAGCTGGTTGCATGGAAAGGTTTCACAGGATATGTTTGCGGGAATTTGGAAGGGTTATTTCTCAGAAGAAAACCACGTGGGCTATGTTACTAACGGTGTGCATTTCCCTACATGGTGTGCTTCAGAATGGAAAGCTCTTTACAATAAATATTTCGACAAGAACTTTATGAAGGATCAGTCGAATCCGAAAATTTGGGAGGCTATTTATAATGTGCCAGATCAGGAAATATGGAATACTCGCGTAGCTTTGAAGAATAAATTGATAGACTATATTCGTCATCAGTTCCGTGATACATGGTTGAAGAACCAGGGTGATCCTTCACGTGTTGTTTCTCTGATGGATAAGATTAATCCGAATGCTTTGATTATCGGTTTTGCCCGTCGTTTTGCTACTTACAAGCGTGCTCATCTGTTGTTTACCGACCTTGATCGTTTGGCTAAGATTGTGAACAACCCTGATTATCCGGTACAGTTCTTGTTTGCTGGAAAAGCACATCCACACGATGGTGCTGGCCAGGGATTGATTAAGAAGATTATTGAAATCTCTAAGCGCCCTGAGTTTATGGGTAAGATTATCTTCCTTGAAAACTATGATATGAAATTGGCGCGTCGCTTGGTTTCTGGTGTAGATATTTGGATGAATACTCCTACTCGTCCGTTGGAAGCATCTGGTACATCTGGTGAAAAAGCTTTGATGAACGGTGTTGTCAATTTCTCTGTGCTTGACGGATGGTGGCTCGAAGGTTACCGTGAAGGAGCAGGATGGGCTTTGACTGATAAGCGTACTTATCAGAATCAAGAACATCAAGACCAGCTGGATGCTGCTACAATCTATAGCATTCTTGAAACAGAAATTCTTCCTCTTTATTATGCTCGCAATAATAAGGGATATTCTGCAGGTTGGGTAAGAACTATCAAGAATTCAATAGCTCAGATTGCGCCTCATTACACTATGAAGCGGCAGTTGGATGATTATTATTCTAAGTTCTATTCTCGTGAAGCTGCTCATTATCATGAATTGGCTGCCAATAACTTTGAAAAAGCTAAATCTCTTGCTGATTGGAAAGAGGAAGTGGCTGCTAAATGGGATAGCATTGAAGTTGTTTCTTTGGAACGTTGCGAAGAAGTTCGCAAGGGTAGCGTAGAAAGTGGTAAAGATTATACCATTACTTGCGTGTTGGATGAAAAAGGACTGAACGATGCGGTGGGTGTAGAATTGGTAGTAACCCATGTGGATGCAGATGGCAGAGAACGTATCTATGCAGTGACACCGCTGGAATTGATTAAGCATGAAGGTGATTTGCATACTTTCCAAGCAACGCATAGCTTGTCTAATTCTGGTAGCTTTAAGGTGGCGTATCGTATGTATCCTAAGCATGCAGATTTGCCTCACCGTCAGGATTTTTGCTATGTGCGTTGGTTTAATGCATGATTAAGCTGATATAACAAGCGGATAGCTTATAATAAAAAAAGAGTTGGATGTCTGGAATGACATCCAACTCTTTTTTTATTTGATGTATTGTTTATGCAATGTATAAATCTAATTTATCCTCTTTTACTATAGCTATAGCCTTGCCGCCGTGTTTGAGCTTGCCAAATAAGATTTCTTTCACCAGTAGAGATTTTAAGGAACTATTAATGACGCGGTCTAGCTCTCTGGCACCATATTCTTTAGTGAATCCTTTCTTTAGCATCCATTCATGTGCTTCATCAGAAATTTCCAATGAAACCTGTTTGTTTCCTAGCTTTTCGTTGAGCTGTTTTAGTTTCTTGTTCAAGATGCATGAAGCCATCTTATGGTTCATATCATGAAACACCACAGTACCCGAAAGTCGGTTGATGAATTCCGGTTTGAAGGTCTTTTTCACTTGTTTCATCATGGCGTCGCCTACGGTAACCATACTATTGAACCCCACACATGCCTGACGGGCAAATTGTGCTCCGGCATTAGAGGTCATAATCAGAATTACGTGTCGGCAGTCGGCTTTTCTGCCTTTGTTGTCAGTAAGTACGGCATAGTCCATCACTTGCAGTAAGATATTGAAAATGTCTGGGTGCGCTTTTTCTATTTCGTCCAGCAGCAGAACGCAGTTTGGGGTTTTGCGGATGGCATCAGTAAGCAGTCCTCCATCTTCATATCCTACATATCCGGCTGGAGAACCTATCAGTTTTGCAACGGTATGTTTCTCTGTATATTCACTCATGTCGAAGCGTTGGAGTGCGATTCCCAGTTCTGTGGCCAATACACGGGCTACTTCTGTCTTTCCTACTCCAGTAGGTCCCACAAACAACAGGCTGGCCATAGGCTTGTTTTCGTCGGCCAGTCCAGCACTTGCCATCTGAATAGCTTCCACTATTTGGTTGATAGCTTCATCTTGTCCAAAAATCTGTGCGCTCAGATGCGGTTGCAGGTTCTCTAAAACTTCTTCTTGGTTTTCTCCCATGTTGATACTGTCCACTTTGCAGATACGTGAAAGAATTTTAGTTACCAGTTCTTTGCTGACCGTAGATTTTTTCTTTCTTGTGGGATGGATTTCGCGATAAGCACCTGCTTCATCCAGCAAGTCGATGGCTTTATCGGGCAGGAACCGGTCGGTGATGAAGCGGGCACTGGCTTTTACTGCATATTCTATCACCCCCTTTTCAAAAGACACCCCATGAAAGGCTTCATATTTCTTTTTCAGTCCGTTTATTATACAGATACATTCATCTATGCTTGGCTCCGGAATGTCAATCTGCTGGAAACGTCTCATAAACCCTTTGCTGCGAGAGAAATACCTGTTGTATTCATCGTAGGTAGTAGATCCCATAAAGCGTATGTCTCCTTTCTCTAGGTAGGGCTTTAGTAGATTAGTAGCGTCCATGGCACTGTCTCCATTTCTTCCGGCCCCCACTAGGTTATGAATTTCGTCAATATAGACAATTGCATTCCCTTCGCGTGCGATACCCTCCATGATGCCTTTCAGCCTTTTTTCAAAATCCCCTCTGAACTGTGCACCTGCTACGAGTGCTCCCAGGTCGAGTTCGTAGATTTTGCAGTTGTTCAACCGTTTCGGCACTTCTCCTTTTTCTATTTTGGCAGCCAGTCCATAGGCCAATGCAGTTTTTCCTACGCCCGATTCTCCTACATGAAGAGGATTGTTCTTTTCTTTTCGGCACAATATTTGAATGGTGCGTTCCATTTCTGTATCACGTCCGATGAGTGGATTGTGGCTTTCCAGACAGTCGTTCAGGCAAGTCACGAAGTTTCTCCATGGTTCCCTACGTTCTTTTTCCTCATCAGAGTGCTCTTCTTCACTCTCATAAAATTCATATTCCGTGACCAGTTGACTGATAAATTCAGGTATTTGTCCTTCCACCTCTTGCGCAAGGATTGTAGCTGCCCATGAATGTTTCAGCCGGAGAATTCCTTGAATGAAGTGAGGGACGGATAGCCGTTCTGCTCCCGACTGTTGCATGATTTGAAAAGCATTAGAAGCTGCTTCATTGAGTTGTTCAGACGGCTCTGGTTCGTAGTCTATTCCTTCGGGCACCTTTTCCACTTCCTCTTTAAGGAAACGGGCTAGAGCATCGGAATAGCGAGAGACATTCCCATTGCATGTTTCCAGTGCAATGCAGAAAGCCTCCTGTTCTGCAAGAGCCAGTAGGATATGTTCCGGTAAGATGAATTCATGTCTTGCCTTGGTTACTTCCTGCTGCGCTTGCAGAATAGCTTGAGTCATATATATACTTTGAATATCTTCCATAAATGATGATTGTGATTTAAAAGATGCTCGTTTGGTAGGCGGCAGCTATGTGGATTATTCCTGTTCTTCGGGGGTTATTGACAAGCGAAGTGGAAATCCGGCATTTCGTGCCTGTTTGGTAGCCTTGTCTACTTTAGAACGTGCGATGTCGTATGGGTAGACACCTACCACAGCAGAGCCGCTGCGATGCACTTGCAGCATCAGTTTTTCTGCTTCGGGTCCCGACTTGAAGAAGATACGGGTAAGAATCTGCACCACAAACTCCATTGTTGTAAAGTCATCGTTGTAGATGATAACCTTGAATCTGCGTGGTTCCTTCAGGCGCAATTGGTCTTTCTGCTGAAAAGACGACTGTTGTTGTTCCATGATGAAATCAATAAAACGGATTTATAATCTTAATTGTAATTTTTGTTTATTTACCCGTTGAGGCGTTTCTGTGCCAGATGATGTCCCTCATCTGCAGCCTTTTTATACCATATCATAGCCATTTCCATATCAGATTTCCCGGTCCATCCCTCTTCATATGCTTGTCCTATTCTGAAATGTGCATACGGATCTTTCGAGATGATATATGCCTTAAATGCATCTGGCAGTGAGGTTTTTACTGTGCCGCATCCTTTTCGAAAAACATCTCCTAGGTTAGATGGTGCAAACAGGAGGTCTCCTTGTTTCGTGGCTTGTGTAAACCAGTAGATGGCTTGTTCACCATCTTGTGTCACTCCTATTCCCTCCTGATAGATAGTGCCCAGGTCGTTGAGGACTACACCATCTACTTTTTTTCCTTTCCGGTAGTTATCTCCCAGTTCAAGTAGCAGTGCCACATCCTCTTTAGCATAGCTTTCCCAAGTTTCCGCCCCGTCTATTTGCCACGATTTAACCCTGCCGATAGATATATGTTGAGGCACATCCACATCAAACTCCAAGTCTGCAATTTTCTCGTCGGCCAGCAGCTCATCTTCCGAAGCTTGTTTCAGCTGTCCGTTGTGTAGCAGATGCTGCACATATCCATAGATTCGCGGAGTGGCGGAATGGATACAAGTACCCACGCCAGCCAATACATCTTTTGATACATAAGTAAACGGTTCGAATGGCAGTGACAGATAATATCGTGGAGCAATAGAAAGTACTGATTTCAGAGTGGCAATTTCTTCACCTATGGCTGTAGCTGCCCAGTCTTCATCATATTGCTCAAAGATGCTTTTCCCCTCCTCGTTACGGTAGGGTGAATCGGTGAGATACAAGTGGAGGCAGTCGGCCAGATATGGAAAAAACTTATAGTCAGCCATAGAAGCCAGTCCGTCCATCCATATTTCTACCATTCTGTCTTGATGTTCGTTGATGGCAAAAAACGTATGTGAAAACTCTGGTCTGTGTAAATAATAAAATACGGTATCACTATCTGTTGCTTCTGCATCAATGACTAGCGGCACCTCAAGTTCTTTAAGGAAGTCGTTCAGAACCAGTTTCTTTTTGCTGTTTTGAATAGTTATGATATGCAGCATAATCTTGTTTGAGTATCGGTAGAGAGATTATTCGTAGAGATGGAAGATACGTTCCATCATTCGCCATTTCTCAGAAGAAGAACTTCCAGGAGTGCTCATTTGGAAACGCCCAACAAATTCTTCCCATTCTGCTTGCTTAGGAAGGGTGGCAAGTCGTGCCATTGCAGTGTCCCATTCAAAATCGGCCGGTGTTTCTACAATCATGAAAAGTCTGGTTCCTAACAGGTAGATTTCCATTTCCAGGATGCCTACCTCGCGGATACCTTCCAGTATTTCCTTCCAGATTCCTTCCTTACTGTGGTAGAATCGGTATTCTTTAATCAGTTCCGGATTTTCTTTCAAGTCTAATGTTTGGCAGAAACGTTTTGTTGCCACTCCATATTGTTTGCAATGATAACCTTCAGTCATATCAGTAAAAATTTAGTTTCTCTACAAATTTAGATGTAAAAAGCGAGAAATCCATGCAAGTAGAGTGAAAAAAGTTTCAGTAAATGTTTAATTCCCTTGCTGATAAACTGATGAGTGCAATGTTATTCCTCTATCATTCCCTATGATTTCTTGGGTTACAGGCGGTGGTTCATAAAACAGTGGTTGTAACTTATGAAACGGAGGTTGCGTTTTATTAATTGGTGACTGTAACTCAAGTTTCTAATAACATTTGTTGCATATTCTTATTTGGGTATAACTCTTACCTTTATAAATTAATGTAAGAATATGATAACATGGAGGGGTGTATTCATATTTTTAGGCTATTGGTGCTTGTTTGTTTAGAACATATAGCTGAATTCCTTTCATTATTTATAGATAATCTTTTCTCGCAGATGGTTGCAATTCACTGGAAAATATTATATTTGCACTATATAACCTAACAAATATTTAATATGAATATCAGGGATTTAGGAGCCGGCCATTTTGTGAATCCTTTCACAGATTTGGGTTTCAAGATAATCTTCGGCCAGCCGGCTAGCAAGGAACTTCTCATCACTTTGCTCAACGAGCTTCTGGCAGGTGAGCATGTGGTGGAGGATTTGACTT
>JARIAN010000018.1 GCA_029257865.1 Phocaeicola sp. | reverse complement strand
TCAAACAAGTGGAACTTTTTAGGTTGGTATAGATTTCCTTGTGGTTAGCTCTTTTTGTCTGAAAGGCTGTATATTTAGTGTTGTAATATTGCATCGTTTTATTGTTTAAAGTTTAATTTGTTGATTTTGTAACATTTGTGGTTCTGTTGTCATCTTGTTTTTACGTTGCAAAGTTATGGCCTTTAGAGCAGATTAAAAGGGAGAAAATAAATCCAGTTTCTCTATTCCCTTTTACAGGAATAGAGCCGGAGCGTTTTACGGTGATGTAGGCTACATGTATATTTTTCCTGTCGTATTGATTTTTTTGTTCTTGTACTGTTTTATATAGCCTTTTAAAGTATCTTCGTCGATTTGGAAATTTTCGTTAGTGGAAATTTTGGAAAAATAAATCAGCCTTGATATAAGCAAGGTCTTGTTAGATGAAACAGCACTTCCCTTCGGTGCCCTCTTGCTGAATTGTTTTTTATATTGAGGTAATTGGAAGAAGTCTTTGAACATCTTGTAAAACAGCCAGATTTGGGTAGAGTCTTTTTCTTCTTTTGGGCGTTTGAAGTCAATCTTTTGAATTTGCATCCATGGGTGCTGCTGTATCTCTTTTAGGTTATTGTTTATGATATAGCATAAATATCCTATCGCATTAGGGTTGTTTATGATTGTCTGATGCTTGCCTTCTATCTTTAGCGATAAAGTTGTATTTTTGTCAAATGTCACCCCATGCCAATTGATATCTTTTATGTTCTGTTCGATAGCTTGCGCAAGAAGTGTGAGTTGGTCAAGGCCTGTACCGTCTAGCTGAATTCCGTTCAGGCAGATGTCGCTGGTGTAATCGACGACAAACAAGAGCAGAAACCAGAATTTTTCAGGGTCGATTTCCAGCAGTTGCAGAGTGCCTTGTATCTCTTTATTGGCCAGGTAGTTCTCATAGCTGATATTCCCAAACAGTTGGTTGTGGTTATATCGGTAGATGAACGGGTGGTATGCTGATGTGCCACATACGTATCGTTCTCCTGTATTAGAGTCAAAATCCACGTCAGGGGCATAAATTGTGGCTATCTCTCTCATATATTCCAAGAGAGGATTGATATCAGCATTATCTTCATTTAGTTTTTCCATTCTGTTTTAATAAGTTTACAAAGATAAAAAAACTCCCACGATTCAAAGAATCGCAGGAGTTCCATATTATAGCTTTCAAGTTATCAATTACTTGCTCAAAGCAGTAGCAACGTCAACAGCACAAGCTACAGTACAACCTACCATAGGGTTGTTACCGATACCCAGGAATCCCATCATTTCTACGTGAGCAGGAACTGATGAAGAACCAGCGAACTGAGCGTCTGAGTGCATACGACCCATAGTATCAGTCATACCATAAGAAGCAGGACCAGCAGCCATGTTATCTGGGTGAAGAGTACGACCTGTACCACCACCTGATGCTACTGAGAAGTATGGCTTACCAGCAAGAACGCGCTCTTTCTTGTAAGTACCTGCAACTGGATGCTGGAAACGAGTAGGGTTAGTAGAGTTACCTGTGATAGATACGTCTACACCTTCGTGCCACATAATCTTAACACCTTCGCGAACATCGTCAGCACCGTAGCATTTTACTTTAGCACGAGGGCCGTTAGAGTAAGCGATTTCACGAACTACGTTCAATTCACCAGTGTAGTAGTCGAACTGAGTCTGAACGTAAGTAAATCCGTTGATACGAGAGATGATCTGAGCAGCGTCTTTACCCAAACCGTTCAAGATACAACGCAAAGGTTCTTTACGTACTTTGTCAGCCTTAGCAGCGATTTTGATAGCACCTTCAGCAGCAGCGAAAGATTCGTGACCTGCCAAGAAAGCGAAACATTTAGTTTCTTCGCGCAACAACATTGCAGCCAAGTTACCGTGGCCGATACCTACCTTACGGTCGTCAGCTACAGATCCTGGGATACAGAATGCCTGCAAGCCGATACCGATAGCTTCAGCAGCTTCAGCAGCGTTAGTGCAACCTTTCTTCAATGCGATAGCAGAACCTACAACGTAAGCCCATTTTGCATTTTCGAAACAGATTGGCTGAGTTTCTTCACAAGTCTTATAAGGATCAAGACCATACTGTTCGCAGATAGCGTTTGCTTCTTCGATGTCTTTGATACCGTTTTCGTTCAAAGCAGCAAGAATCTGTTTGATACGACGGTCCTGGCTTTCAAATTTTACTTCTCTAATCATAATGTTCTTTCCTCCTTATATTATTCGTGACGTGGATCTATGTGTTTAACTGCACCCTGTTCTGCTGTGAAGCGTCCGTAAGTACCTGTTACTTTCTTCAATGCTTCGTTTGCGTCAGTACCTTTCTTGATTTCATCCATGAACTTACCAAGGTGAACGAATTCGTAACCGCAGATTTCATTGTTTTCGTCCAAAGCTACAGTTTTAATGTAACCTTCGGCCATTTCCAAGTAACGAGGGCCTTTAGCCAAAGTACCATACAAAGTACCTACCTGGCTACGCAGACCTTTACCCAAGTCTTCCAGACCTGCACCGATCATCAAACCGCCTTCAGAGAAAGCTGACTGAGTACGACCGTAAACAATCTGCAAGAAGAGTTCACGCATTGCTGTGTTGATAGCATCGCAAACCAAGTCTGTGTTCAATGCTTCCAAGATAGTCTTTCCTGGGAGGATTTCAGAAGCCATAGCTGCTGAGTGAGTCATACCAGAGCAACCGATAGTTTCTACCAATGCTTCCTGGATAACACCTTCCTTAACATTCAGAGTCAGTTTACAAGCACCCTGCTGAGGAGCACACCAACCGATACCGTGAGTCAAACCTGAAATGTCTTTGATTTCTTTTGATTTAACCCATTTTCCTTCTTCAGGAATTGGAGCTGGACCATGATTAGGTCCTTTTTTTACAACACACATGTGTTCAACTTCGTGTGAATAAGTCATATTCTTTACGTTTTTATTAA
>JARIAN010000007.1 GCA_029257865.1 Phocaeicola sp. | reverse complement strand
TTGATCTTCTCATCCTCGATGACTTCGGTATCAAAAAACTCTCGGCAGAGCAGGTACTGGACCTGATGGAAATCATAGAGGACAGACATGGCAAGAGGTCAACCATCTTTGCCAGCCAGCTGCCTGTAGCAAACTGGTTTGAAACATTGGACAGCAATGCATCTGCTGCTGATGCCATACTAGATCGTGTCATCAATACAGCAACGAGATTTACCTTAAAAGGTGATAGTTTAAGAAGAAAATATTAACTTTGCCACGTCAAAACTGTAACAGTATCGCCGTTTTTGCTGTAACAGTCTGCTCCGTTTTTTACATATTATTATAAATCTTCTTTGAAGGATATAATTCTAATTCTGCAATATCCTCATGAAGAAATTTTCTTTCATCTTTGTCATAAACTGCAATTCTTATACATATCTTAGACTTCTTATCTACTATAGGGAAAGAAACAGGTAATACTCCCTGATATCTTGCTCCTTCTTTCACATCCGGAATCAAAGCATCTACACTCCCAGAACCTATACATTTACCATCCTGCTCCATCACATATCTCAATTCTGCATCAGGTATATCATGAGTATCATTACAAATCCATATAGGGAAGTTAAATTTATCTCCAGAGTAGAATTGTGTCCTTTCCTGTACTATCTGCACAGATAGAGGTGTAAGTGCATCCCTATAAGCATACCATGCAGGCTTAACATTACGTTCGCAATCTACAATAGCCTTTATCCATCCATTAGGCCATGCGTCAATAAAAAGATGTATAGCAAAAGAGTTCATCCTTGGCATACGTCTGAAAGCTCTTGCAACTTTATTCACTCCCCACTCCTGGTGTTTTCTGCTTTCATTAACCCAGTCTCTCATTGTTGACTGGGTCTCAAACCAATCCCAGTGCTTTCCCCATGTTTGTGCATTAGTAGACTCACCATGCAGTTTCTCTGGAGTCCAAGTACCATCTTCTTTATTATCAATCCACTCTTTAGGATAACGTCTTTTCATCAAATCTTCAGAATCCAACCCTTCGGCTCCAAACTCACCGCATCCATACATCCAACCTTTACTTACTGCCATCCATCCGCCTCTTGATAAAGTATCCAATGACACCCCATGTCCGTCATACCATATATTATAGCAATGATTATCAGGATATCCATTACTAGGTGGCTGATAATCACCGTCAATATATTTTACTGCCCTATCAGGGTTCTCATTATGTACAACTATATCCAATGCATCAAACAGTTTTTCATATGCATATCTGCTTATAGCATGAGGCTTTACCTCTGCCATCGGTTCGTTTAGATATGACATCATTATTACAGAAGGATGATTTCTCAATACACGTTCTATACCAGATGACTGCTTCAATATTTCAGGATATTGTTTTTGGTTGACATATGCAAACAAAGGCATATCGGCCTGCATCATCATACCGACTTTATCTGCCATTTCGTATACCTCTTTTTGTACTATACGTTGAGTAGTACGAATAAAGTTCATGTTTGTGAGTTTAGCCAGCAAAAGATCATCTTCCAACTGTCTCCAATCATGACGCATTACATCCAGCTGTAGAAACCCCATTGTATTTGTACCTCTCAAACGAATTTCCTTTCCATTTAGATACATTCTTCCCTTAGGCTTAGAAGTATTGTCTATAACAAACTCACGCATACCAAACTGTCTCTTCATATTGTCAAGAAGTTCTTTACCTTCATTGTCATACAAAGAAACCTGTATCTGATACAGCCAAGGATTTTCCGGAGTCCAAAGCCTCAACTTTTCTTCAGGTATTTTGATTTTTACTTTTTTGAGTACACGTCCACCTTCTACAGCTACCGTTTCATTACTGTTTTCTACTACCGTTTCAGAAAAATTCTGACCATAAAGACTATATTTCATGACAAATGAATCCGCCAATTCTCCATTTGTCAAGTCAATCTCAGTCCATAGTTCTACAGAACCTTCGTCAATAATAGGTCTGCAAAAGATATCGTATATATAAGGTATACTTCTTCCTTCTACGTATACATCCTGATATACCCCATAGCCAGCAGGACAACATGTCCATCCCGTTTGTGGATCATCCCACCCTGGAGAATTACTTGCAGCAAGCTTATTTCCCCATCTTCTCGGAGTTCCCTCACCTCCAAGCATTGAATAATCATTTCTGACACGTATAAGCAATATATTATTTTGGGGCTTAAGATAAGGTTTGATGTCAAATTCAAATTCATCAAGCATACCCTCATGGTATCCTACATGATGACCATTAATATAAGCATCTGTATAATAATCGGAACCATTAAAATGAAGATATATAGAAGGCATATTCATTATATCATCCGATATATCTATTTTCTGTCTGTACCATGCTGTAGATATACCTTGCGGACCATGATAATATGGCATTTCTATATCTTTCCACTCTCCCTTGCCATCTACTATAGATTGAAAATCTACCAAGTCTTCCTTAGTTTCATAACGGAACTGCATTTTTTCTAT
>JARIAN010000093.1 GCA_029257865.1 Phocaeicola sp. | reverse complement strand
CGAAGGTATGTTTCCGTATGTAAGCCAGAGTTCATGCCAGGTTACAGGAAAAGCATTGAAGAATTCACGTTGCGTCTCTGCCGTATATCCCGACTTTACCATTAAAGCGAATGTACGGTTCACCTTTACTGTATCTACAGGAAAACTGAATACTGCTATAAAACAGAATGACAGCAGCGATAATAATACAAGTCGTTTCATAATATTCAATTTTAAAGATTAATATCTATTCAATACTATACCATTATTGCCATATTTACTTAAGAAATCATTAAAATTTTCTACTGTTGTAGGCGTACATACCGAAAATGAAGTATATGTCTTAGCCTCGTTTTTACGTTAAACCTGAAGCCTGTTGACTTCTTTATCTTATCCATAAAATTTCTTGTCATCCTATGGAAAAGGTAAAACCGATAGGATTCTCATCATTGCCTTTATGGAGTAACTTAGACTCTCAAAGATAGGCATTTATTTGAAATAATGTACTCTGTTTGTAGATTTTTAATTGCAATATCTCTATAACCGGTCCATTCGTTCTTTATTTCGCCTACATGAGTGGTGCCTCCTGAGGTGTCATCATATTGATACTCATGTGAGGTCGTACGGTATTCCTCTGTCTGAGTGATGAATGAGTCCTTTTCCAGAAATGACCTGTTTCAAGTGTTTCACCGACAGCCCACCCGACTATCTCCTTGCTGTATGTATCCAGTATCTTCACCATAAAGTGTTCACTGCATCCATCCTCAACTGTCCTCACCAACATACGGATACAAGACTATCACAATATTCTTCCTTAGGGATTGAAGACAGTTTGCCAAAAGCTGAAAGATGATCCAAATAGTATTTCTGCATATTGGCTTCATACGGAGGAAGCCAGCCGTAAGTCAAATAGAACTCATCCCAAGTCTTGGGAAAAGCATCAAAGAAAGCACGTTCATCCGTTGGAGAGAAGTTGCTTTGGTGCAACCGAGCCAAAGACTGCTTCAGCGCAACGGTGTCAACCGGCACACACTGACTGTAACTCTTGCCGCACAAGAATAGCATTGACATAGCCAGCAAACTAAGTTTAAAAATCTTTTTCATACGCTTTGGTTTATAGGGTATATAAATAGGACTGTGCCAACCCTTTAGTTTGTCATTCCTTTAATTTATTATCACTTCAAATAACTTTGACATTCAAATATTTACCCGAAAGTAAAATTAGAGATAATCAGAATTATTAAGGATTGACACAGTTTGAATCACGGTCTCAATTTATGAGTTTTAATAGTTTACAAATATTCAATTCAGTCTTATTCAACTCCACTTATAAACCATTTGCCCCCGGTGAAAACCATTCTTAGGGTTACCGTCACCTCCTTTCCGGATTTAAAACAGACCTTATAAGTGTAGTCTCCTGTCTTCTGGATATTTAGTGTATTTAGAATTTCCTGGGAGTACGGCTCGTTCTTCAGCAGAATATCATCCCCGAAATCCATCCTCATTTTCCTATATCGGCTACAAAGTTCGCAGGTAAGATAACGGTTAATTAGATTTCTGTTTCTCTTCACATTGCCGTCAAGCCCGTTTTTTACATATTCTTTATAAAAATCGGTGAGCATCACCACATCAGGCAGCAAATGATTTCCATACTCAGTTCCCATTCCTTCAGGAACAATGTATTCTATCATACGCCTGCCGTCACGTTGTGTTGTTTTCAGCGGTATCTCTACCTTATTCCGATTCCACACATACGACACCCTATACCAGTCAGAGGCCAGGGGAGTTATTTCCAGCGTACTTATCATCTTCTCGGAAACATCCTGCGCACGCAGCACATTGTTCACATCAAAATAGTCGTTCATTTCATCTAGCCCGACAATGAATTCCGGAAGGAAATACCGCTCCATCAGTTTGCTGTTTTCTCCATCCTTGTTTTCAAGCATATTGGTGATGTACTTGACATAAAAAGCTTTCAGCATTTTCATATCCGAATCTTTATCTCCATTTACATTGGCTGCAAAGGTATGCATAGCCCCGAACAGAACTGCCAGTAAAAGCAGACATGTTTTTTTACTATTTTTTTTCATACTATGTCTTTTTAATGTTAGAATAATTGCATCATCAAGTCATCTACACCTGCTTTTTATTCTATCTGCCATCGCTTTCCTATGTTGAATTACAAGTAATGCTTTTTTACAGAGTTCCTCCGTAATCTTCAACTCCTCCTCCGGTGTCTTTGAAACCGGAGATACAGGCTTCACATCTCCTTTTACATAAAAAACTCCATCATACCTGCGGTAAAGGTTAAAAGGATAAAACTGGCAATAATTCCAAGAAAAGCTGGCTCCCAAGCTGCGTGACAGAGTCAGACGGTCATCCTCCTTGCCCAATGCATAATAGCACAGATGCTCTCCACTTTGATTCAGTGCGGCTTCCGGGCTTTCAGGATATGGGCACTGAAGTTTCCATGTATCTGTTTCTCCCGACATCTTTTTGTATTGAAATGACCCGTTATCTACCAGTAAAAGAAAAGGGGCATAAAGTTCACCGTATTTTTCCTGAAGATAACTACCGGTAGAACGATAATTGTCTATCGGAAATGCGGAAACACGGTTCAGATGCCCGGCATGGGAATTCACCATCACCTTACTGTCTGGCGAACCGGCAAATCTGTTTTCCAGGAAAGCTAGATTTTCCGCCATTCCCCAATCACGCAGAAGACTTCTCTCTACCGGGTCCTTGCCTATCTTCACATTGAATGAAAGAATATGCTCCATACACAATAATTCATCCTCAGTCAACACCTCTCTCAAAGACTGGCGGTGCGACTGTAAATAATTCAGCGCATCAAGAGTTTTGTCTGCATAGAACATCAAAGAGAGATTGTCTGCTGCCGGCACAGCCTTTTCTTCATTCAGAGCAGACAAGAAGTCGAACAGACGAACAAGAGACCGCTCCCTACCCGGTGATTCGGTTTCATAGTCCATTCCAAAAAGCCTTACACGGGATTCCGGCGGACAGTGGGCATTATAATGGCGAAGACGGTTGAAGAAATCCATCGATTCACAAATTTTCCTATAATCCGATATATGCTCAGGAATAACATAAGAAGGATCGGATATATAACGATTGCAAAACAGAGACAGTTCTATGGGTAATTCAAAAACCAACAACCTGCACCCCAAGGAACGTATCCCTTCCTCCATCAGGCGGAATACAAGTCGGTCGATATTCTGCTGATAATGAACAGATTCACCCAGACCGATTATTTTCTTCCCCTGCAGTTCGTTTATACATTGCAATGTGCCGCCAAAGTCAGCCTGTATAGAAATCAGCTTTTCACTTTCCAGCCGGAATTCAGGAAGTGTCCGCAAAGGGAAACTGTCTACCGGTACACCGTCAAGGCTGATTTCCAGATTGGAGAAAACGACCTGCGACTTGCCTCCCTCTTTCCCCTTCGTATCAACTGTCACATCTAGCATATCAACTTTATCCAGCGGAAAAGTCCCCTGCAACTTCAAATAGAAGGTATCCGGCACGCATGACAAAGTATCGTCAAATACAATTTCTTCCTTATAGTCAAGACCTTGAAGCCTGACTGATACCTCTTCAAGGTCTTTTCCCTTTACACCAAGAGAAATACAGCCTTTCTGCCTGCCCAAAACATCCGGAAGCAATATACGGTTCCTCAACACACTCCTCATCGAGTGACAAAGAATGTCAGAGACCTTTTTTCACCCCAGTTGCCATCCTCTGCCTTAAAGAAAAAAAGTCCGAGTCGCGAATAAGAAGCATTCGACAGGAAAGGATAAATTATTGTATCTGATTTATTCCTATCAAAGTCCAACATATACTTCTCGGTATATGACAACTCACGTTCCTGGGCATACCCGAAAAACGGGTATGCCAGACTTAACAACTGTAATAATCTTAGCTTCATTTTTGCTTATATTTACAACCATCTAAATAACCTTGCTTTATTCCATTGTTATACCAATTCAAACCATCATTATCACCAGAAGTATTAGCAATTGCAGCCATACCCGATTGAATAAAAGCCCACAAGTCATCCCATTTTGAATCTGATAAAGCCGCATCATATCCACATTGATACCCTCCTAGATATAAGTCATCATAAGAATCATTACCTGTTCCCCCAAATTTTTTTGATATGTCTCCTGTTGATGTAACTTCCGGAACAGTATATATAGGCTCTGAAGAGTTATGAAACTGTACATACCCACCTTCCCAAGTTCCACTATTCAACATTCGTTCAAATTCCTCATAAGTATAAGGACAATCACTAGTCCCCATACCACCTCCAATAAACCATTTCTGCTGATGAATGCAATCATTGTATCGTGACCTCCCGGATATTCAGCCAAATCGTCAACTACATAATAAACGCCATCCTCCCGTTTCTGCAGCATAGATGTTTATTTCTGATTCAATGGCAGACTACCATTCTTTACAAATCCATCCTTATATTTTTTGAAGGAATCAACCATATCAAGGAATCTTGTTACTGTCTTCCTCTGTTCATCTGTGAATGAAGTTGGTATGGCTGATATTACCTCATTGACCGGTGTGTCTATTCCATAAATACAATATTTCAGGAAGTAACTGTCGAGAAAAGAACCAACAGCAGGATTCTTCCTCATCTGATTTTCACATGTCTCCAATGCTTTTTTATAAAAAGCCAGAGCTTCTTCTGACTGTCCTTGCTCCTCTAATGCTTTAGCTTTCAAAAGATAGAATCCATGCTGTTCCGGATTGTATTTTATCGCTTCGTCAAGGGTCTTTATGGCTTTATCATATTCTTCTTCAGACAATAATATATTTACTTTATTCCCATAGGCTGTAATATAAGATTTATCCAAAGCGATGGCTTTATCCAGCATATTCAATACCTTAGCTATTGAATCCTTGTTTGAAAGGTTATGTATTCTTATTTCCATGGCTCTATTATTCAGGTCAATTGCTTCCTGAGGATATTTCTTCTGCTGAGCCGAAACTGAGATAAATGAGAAGAAAAGGGCAGTAATTAAAAGTTGTTTTTTCATACATAAATATTAAGCGTCCTACACATAAAGTAGGACAGGTTTATACTAAAATTGATATAAAACCGAGTGTTTTGACAAAAGAAAGATTTGCACTCATGAGAACAAAAGTGCGGCTATTGTACAATAATAAATAGCAACAGCTAAGAATTTAAAAGTTTCATACACGTGTACATAAGTCACAATCTTTGGTGCTTAGCTGTTGAGACCAATTTCATAATCGGACTGTTGTAATTCCAGTAAAAGTCGGCCTTTGGTCTATTTTGTTAATTGGGTGTTACTGCTTGTGTAACTTTAGTAAGTGAAACATTGTATCCGAGCTTTTTAAGTTCAGAAGACAAATACACCTTGCGTTTCTGCTCTATCTTAGATTGCATATATTGTGCACCCAGTTCATGGTAACGGGCTCCTGTACTCAGTATCAGATAAACAGAGATCAACTGAGAATGTCCCACTGCAATCAAGGCACGTTTCTTTCCTCTGCGGGCAGCTATACGATGGTACCTCTCACTGAAAAACGTATTCTTTGTACGGGTCGCAGCCCATGCGGCTTCTGTGATTACCGCCTTTACCTGTTTGTTTCCGTGAGTGATTCGTGCGCTTTTTTTTTACCCGCACTCTCGTTGTTACCAGGAGAAAGACCTGCCCAGGACGAAAGATGCTTTTCTGAAGGGAAATGGGACATATCAAGACCTATCTCAGAAACCAAATCCTCAACGACCTTGGTACTGAAGCCGGGGATTTCCTTGAGAAGTTCAAGAACATTCTCATACTTTGACAACAGCCTCTTTATACGTTCGGACAAATCATCAACCAAAGCATGAGTCTGGTCTATATCCTTTCGGATCATCTGAAGAAGATAAATGTGATGTTCTTCTACAAAACCGGTACATGCCTCCAGCAATTCTTCCGGACTGGCAGAAAGCTTACCGTGGTAAACGGACTTTATATCATCAAGAGTAAGGACTTTACCTTCACAAAGCATATCAATAAGAGAAGTAGCTGTCGCACCGCTTGTATCACTTACTACACTGGAAAGCTTGATATTGCAATCTTCAAGAATACGCATCATACGGTTCTTCTCTGAAGCCATCTGCTGAATAAGCTTGTTACGGTAACGGGTCAGGTCACGAAGCTGACGCTGCTCCTTGGGAGGAATATAGCTCGGCTTGAGAAGACCTGCCAGAAGAAGTTTGCAGATCCATTCGCTGTCCATCTTGTCTGTCTTGTGACCCGGAACATTTTTTATGTGACGGGCATTGACTATCCAGACATTGGGAATCGAATCTTCAAGAACCTTATAAACCGGCTTCCAATAAACACCCGTACTCTCCATAGCCACATGCGTTACACCATTGGACAATAGCCATTCTTTCAATTCATTCAAAGAACTCGTGAAGGTTTTGAATGAGCGGGTCTCACGAGGGATTCCTACTCCGTCAATTGTCGCCACCACAACCTTCAGGTGGACGTCGATACCGCAAGCACGCTGTACCAACTGAGGGAATGTCACTTCTGCCATAACTGATACATTTTAGGGTTACACTATACAAAGGTAACTTCAGCTTGACTATTTACATTCTCTTTGGCGTGATTTTTTTATCTCATGGGGATTTCATAATTAATATTAATTTAATACACCCCAAAAAATCAACTTTCCAAAGGCGCAAATTATTTTTTGCCCAAAATTAAAAGAACGTTTAACCTAACATTAATCACACCTCCTTCTTTATATAGGTTTAACACAAATAGAATATATTAGATGTTTTATTAACTAAATTCACTCAAAAAAGTTTCAGATTCCTTTCTATTCAATCTTCTTCCATACCCTGTCCCAGCAAATATCGCCAGTATAGCTGTCCTCAGATTTCCATATCCTCGAAGCCACTCCAACTATATACTCCTCCGGAAGCAGACCCCAGTAACGGGAATCCTGTGAATTCTCCCCATGGTCTCCCGCCACGAAATAATAGTTCTTACGAAACTGGTAAGAAGTTATCACACTGTCGTTCAGCAGTACTGTATCTCCCTTTACATACATCTTCTTTCCCTGTT
>JARIAN010000087.1 GCA_029257865.1 Phocaeicola sp. | reverse complement strand
GAAGCCCCAAATGATTTTTCGAGCTTGTATACTCCTTTTATCTTTGAGACAACTTGCACACTAAATGTGCCACTTTTATTGGGTTTTCTACGTACAAACATGCCCAAATATAGTAAAAAGTAGACACGGGACACCCAAAATTGCACACTTATTTTATTAATATACTAAATATCAATTATTTATATTTTTATCAAGAAAAAGTTGTCAAAGTCAGGAGTATCTGAACTGAGCCCTGAAAGAGGCTTCGGTTTTTCATACATTTCTCAAAAAAATAAAGGAAAACTTTTTCTATTTCAATTAAAAGCAGTATCTTTGCCAACCGAAACAGACCATTACACACTTTTATAGTGTTACCACATAAACATATTTAGAAATAACAACAATAAAGTATATACTGAAATGAAAAAAGACATTCATCCAGAAAGCTACCGTCCGGTAGTATTTAAAGACATGTCAAACGGTGACATGTTCCTGTCTCGTTCAACTTGTGCCACTAAAGACACTGTAGAATTCGAAGGCGAAACATATCCATGCATCAAATTGGAAATCTCTAACACTTCTCACCCATTCTACACTGGTAAGTCTAAATTGGTAGACACAGCAGGACGTGTAGACAAGTTCATGAGCCGTTACAACCGTATCAAAAAGTAATTTTGACTACGAAATCACGCATAAGAAAAACGGTCGGTTTCCCAACGGAAAGCCGACCGTTTTTTTGTACCTTACCTTAGCCATACCCACTATGACAAAGCCATCTCTTTCCCTTCTTCTTCTCAGTCTTGCCGGAATACTGGCAGTCCTTTTCACCGGCTGCCGGCAGCCGCAGCCCTACCCTGCCGCCATGCAACAGGCCATCCGCCTTATTAAAACCCGTCCGGACAGTGCGCTCCTCTACCTGCAAAAAGTAGAGCACCTGAACGAAGAGCCTGAAGAAACCCAAATGTACTACCAC
The DNA here is from genome assembly GCA_029257865.1 of Phocaeicola sp. Classification (GTDB taxonomy): domain Bacteria; phylum Bacteroidota; class Bacteroidia; order Bacteroidales; family Bacteroidaceae; genus Phocaeicola. The sequence continues at coordinate 25,591 of JARIAN010000087.1, read as the reverse complement.
CTGCTCTGCATCAAGGCAAACGACAAGATGGATGTCCTCCCCACCTCCGACAGCCTCATCAACCGAATTGTAGCATATTACGAGAACCACCCCGACAAAGAGCGGCTCACCGAAGCCTACTACCACCAGGGAGGCGTATATCGTGATCTGCATAATGCCCCACACGCCATAGCGTGCTACCGCATGGCAATTACAACAGGGCAAGGCGGAAGCAACAAGACACTGATGGGGAAAATATACGGACAAATGGCCCTCCTTTTTGCCTATCAGGGACTATACAAGGAAAGTATGACAGCAGCCCGACAGCAGTATGCTTATGGAGATACAGTACGCAATTTCTGCGGCATGGCTTTTGCATGCCGTGACATGGCACGCATCTACCACCTTTCGGCACAGATAGACAGCGCTATCCTTTCTTACCGGAAAGGGTATGAAATAGCCATTGCCCACCAAGATTCAAACACAGCCTACTCTATTCTTTCAGAGTTGGGAGGAGTCTATTACGAGGAGAAACAGAACGATTCTGCCCGTGTCATCCTCCAGAGAGTGCTGAAATATTCCCCATTCTCCAATGTATGCAAAATGCTAGGTGAAATCTATCTACAGGATGAAAAGATTGACTCTGCCGAATATTACCTTCAAACAGTATTTAAGGAAGGAGATACCTATAACCAAATAGGAGCATATCATGCCCTAAGCCAAGTAGCCGCATATCGAAAAGATTATCCTAAAGCATATCAATATGCATTAAAGGCGTACCAACTACAAGACACTATCCGGCAAATCACAAAAACGGAAGAGGTAGCCAAAGCCAATACCCTTTATGACTATCATCTGACAGAACAAGAAAACTTTCATTTAAAGGAGCAGGCTATCCACCAGCGAATGACCATAACCGGACTCATTCTCTCTCTTGGCATCCTGTTTTCTGCCGGAGGAGGAATTTACCTGCACATCAGACAAAAACGCCAAAAAGCAGAAGAGCAGGCCAAACGCCTCTTACTTATCCAAGAGGAACATTACCGACAGACCCAACAAGAGCAGCAGCAGCAAGAGCTACAGATAAAGGAACTCACCGAACAGCTTCAAGTGGCTATCCGGCAAAACGACAAGCTAAAGCAAGCTCAACTGGAATCCCGGAAAGAAGCATTGGAAAGCTCCTCCCAGCAGCTCCTTCACACCATAGAGTCACAAGAACAACGCATCGCACATTTCAAGCAGTCGGATATCTATCTGCTGTTTCACCGCGCAACAGACAGTCACGACCTGAATCCGGATGATTGGAAAACCTTACAGCATGAAATAGACGAGGTATACCCCCAGTTTACCCACCGAATACTGATGCTCTACCCGCGCCTGTCAACCAATGAGCTTCATATCTGCTACCTGATAAAGACAGGAATCTCGGTTTCCCAGATTGCACATTTGCTTAACCGCTCCACATCTGCCATTACGGTAGCCCGTGCGCGTATGCACAAAAAGCTAACCGGAGAGGAAGGTTCTGCTGAAAAAACCGATAAAATCATACTTGATTTATAAGCAGTTATAAAATGTAAACAAAATGTAAACTCATTTTTTTGCACTTGTTTTTCCATAACTTCTACTTTTGCAGCAAATCAAAAAACCGAAAAAAGATAGAGATTATGAAAAAACAAGTGCTATTCAGTTTGCTGTTCAGCTTACTTACTTTAATCAGCGCAGATGCACAAACCTTTTTCACAATAGAAAATAATTGGCATAATACTTCAAATAAAGACTTGCATTCTCCGCTCTTATCTATAGAAAAAGGACAACTGACTATCTCATCAGACAAAACGATAGAAAGACTCTGTATAAAAATAAAAGACACTACAGGTCATTTAATTTCTCAGGAAGAAATCTGTCTTGCTGCCAATTTCCCCCACCTCATACCTACCGAAACCTTATCACCCGGAAAGTATTTAGTAGAGATACGAAAAGGAGACAACTACATATTAGGATATCTTGAAAAATGACCTTACAATCCTGCACAATACTATGAAAAAAGCATTATACATAGGAGTCCTAATTCTCGGTCTGTTTACCTCTTGCCTATCTTCCGGCAGTGACAAACTTGCCTATGCCCTAGAACAAGCCAAACAAAACCGAGAAGAACTATTCAAAGTATTGGCACACTATCAAAATGATGCCGATACCTTGAAGTACAAAGCCGCTATTTACCTGATAGAAAATATGCCCTACCAGTATAGTAGCCTCAACACTGAGCGGACAAAAGTAGAAGCAGCTAAAACAGCATTTCTGAAAGACGGTTTTATTCATCCGGACAGCCTTCAGTCTCTTCTTACCCAATGCCGTAATTTCACCATAACAGAAGATTTGAAGACCATAAAATCCGATTACCTGATACGAAATATTGACATGGCATTTGAAGCATGGCATAAAAGACCGTGGGGTAAGCATTATACCTTTCAGGAATTCTGCGAATACCTGCTTCCTTACCGAGCAACAAACGAAGAACTGGAAGAATGGCGCACTACCTTCCTCCAACAATACAGCTATATATTAGATTCACTATATACTGGTAGCGATGTTATCGAAGCTGCCAATGCAGTATGCAAGGTACTAAAAGAAGAAGGGTATATCCACACCATGACCTTCAATCCATTGGGAACTGCCTCTCCCCTGTTTATTGCCAAGCATCGCATAGGTGACTGTACTGATGAGTGTAATTTTACCATTTTAGTAATGCGGGCATTAGGTATTCCTATACAAAAAGACTTCTATGCCTATTCTCCGGAAACTTTCAGTTCACATGGCTGGTGTGTGGTATTGGACACGACCAAACAAAATGTCCCTTTATTCTACTCGGATTTCTTTGCCCAAAGAGGCAGCATGGAAACTGACCCCCGACGTAAGTGCAAAGTATACCGACGTACCTATGCTCTTCAGGATGAATTCCTCTCTTTGCTGAACGATAAATCCATACCAGACAACCTGAAAGACCCACACCGGAAAGATGTATCCGATGAATATTTTCACACCGAACTCACTCTTCCCATAACAGATACCGGTAAGAACTATTATTTGGGAACTTTCAAACGAGAGCAAATCATCCCCATTATCAAAGGGGAAATAAAGGAACATGCCGTTACCTTTGGAACAGTAGAAGACAAGAACATTTATCTACTTCTTTCCGGTACACCCGAGCATTTAACATTGGAAAGCGCTCCATTCATTTTCCTGCATAATCATGTACATTACCTGATACCCGACACAGCCAAGATGAATAAAGAACTGCTTTACCGCAAATATCCAATGCCTGTATGGAACAAAGAGCGCCTGTACCGAGTACTCCATGCCCGTTTTTATGCAGGAGATACGCCTTATCGAATAAGCCGTAAACTTTATGAAATATGTGATACACCCTATGTATGCTACAATCGTTATCCTTTGGAAAGCAAGCTGCGATACCTCAAATACATTGCCCGTAATAATGTACCTGTGGAATTGGCCGAACTTCATTTCTATGACAATACAAAGGAAATAAAGCCTCTTCATATAGAAGCCGGAGAAGCGTATGATTCACGCGATCCAGCCATGCAATTAAGCAACTGTTTTGACCATGAACCATTGACCTATTATCTGTCGAAACACAAGGGAGACTCCATCATATTCGATTTTGGGAGAGAAGTCCACCTGACTCATGCAGTATGCGTTCCCCGCAACGATGATAACTTCATCCGTATCGGCGATGAATACGAACTCTTCTATTTCGACCACACAAAAGGATGGATTCCAATACTGAAACAAGTGGCTACAGAAGTTACAATGCCTTGCCAAGTACCCGATAATGCTCTACTTCTACTCAGAGACCGTACCCGGGGACAGGAGGAGCAAATATTCTATTTTCAAAATCACAGACAAATCTATATTAACGATATACAATAAAATAACCTTATGGGAACACTTAGAACATCATCCTACATGATTCCAGTTAAACTGGAAAGTGAAAAAGGGAAATATATGCTGATTCATGGATACACAGGCGCTATGGATATTGTGACAGAACAACTTTTAGAAAAGATAAAATCCATAACCACATACCATGATTTCTCAGAATCAACATTACAAACACTCTTGAAAAGAGGTTATATTACAACGAAGACACAAGACGAGGAATATGAGTATGTAGCAAGAGTTGCTTGTGCTTTGCATAAGAAAGGACATATTCTAAATACCTCTTTTACTTGGGTAGTTACATATAATTGTAATTTTCGTTGTCCATATTGTTTTGAAAATAGAGCTGTGAAAGATAGTACACATAATTTTACTCTCACTCTAGAGGAAGTAGACAATATATACCAAGCCATGGACAAAATTCAACCTCATAAAGAATTGAGAACATCTATTTTAACACTTTATGGAGGAGAACCTTTATTAGCAAAGAATAAGAATATTATATCTTACATTGTTGGAGAAGGAAGAAAAAGAGGATATAGATTTAATGCAATCACAAATGGCTATGAATTAGAGCATTATCTAGATTTATTATCCCCAGTGGCAATTTGCAAACTTCAAATAACAATTGATGGTCCTAAATCAATTCATGATACAAGAAGGGTTCACTATAAAGACCATGATACTTTTGATAAGATTGTACATAACATTGAACTTGCTTTAAAGCGTAATGTAAAAGTTATTGTACGCATGAATACAGATAATCATAATATTGATCAGTTTGTTGAATTAAAGAATTATTTTGCAAGTATTGGCTATGATTCTTATCCAGACTTCAAAATTTATTCAGCCATATTGAGAGATTATAATTCTATTTCTTCAGCAGAACATAAAGAACTTAAATTCATTAATGCAAAGTCATATATAGACAAACTCTTGCAGCATAATACTTATGAAGATTGTAAAGACTATGGACTAAGTAAATACTTTTTAGACTCAATGACTAAGAAAAAAAATCTTATGTTCCGATCTACATTTTGCTTAGCCCAACTTAATGGATATGTTTTTGCTCCCAAAGGGGAAATATATCCCTGTTGGGAAGTAATAGGAGATAACAGATATTTAATTGGAAGATATACTAAAGAAGATTTAAAATGGTATAATCAGAAAATCTCAAAATGGAGAGAAATCGATATTACTAAACAAGAAAGTTGCAGTAAATGTCGTTATGCATTACTATGTGGAGGAGGTTGTCCTGCTCGTACTTTAGAAAGAAAAAATGAACATTGTGCTTTTTTTAAAAAAATGTTTAACAATTCTGTAAATCTAGCATATGCTAGATTTAAACTTAATAATTCAATAATTTAAATTTTATTCTTATGTTAAAAACAGAGGAAATGGTATCTTTGAATACCGAAATGTCAGAGTTTGACGTTAAAGAGTTGGAACAGCGTTTAGAAACTGATCCATTGGCTGTTAGTGGTTTGTTTAACATCACAAGTGATGCAGAAGTTAACAGTGAAGACTGGTGTCTTTGGGATAATACTTGTGGAGAACATTATTAATTAAAACAAACTACTACTTAATTACCTGCCTGTGCTATTATTTAGATTATAATTAAATGGATATTTACTTTTAATTATTCATCAAAATAATACAGACAGGTACTTTACAATCAGAATGAATCAAATAAAACGATATGATGATACGGGAAAAATTTTATTTATCAATCATTTATATATGTACACTATTCACTACAGTACATAGTTATGCGCAAAACATACTGAGAGGAACAGTAGAAAACGAAGAAGGGCAAAAAATGGAATACACCACTATCCGGTTGTTGAACACGGATTCCACTTTTGTTGCCGGAAGCATCACTGATACGATAGGAAATTACCAGTTCAATACAAAGACAGGACAATATATAGTAGTGGTTAGCGCAATTGGCTATAAAACTCAAACATTACCTGTAACGATTGCTTCAGGAATCACTGATGCACCTATAATAAAACTGCTAAACGAAAGCTATGTTTTGGATGGAGTAACCATAACGGGTAGTTCGTTTGTCCGCAAAAAAGACCATTTACTGATTCATCCTGATGCAAAACAGAGCAAACATGCTCATACGGGCTACGACCTGCTCAGCAAACTGATGATTCCCGGAGTTGACGTGGATATTAAAGCTGGAAAAGTAAAAACATTCGGAGGGGATGTCACTCTTTATATAGATGGTAGAAAGGTAGACTACCGAGAAGTACAAAGTTTGCGCCCCCAAGATGTGGAACGGGTGGAATATTACGATGTACCAACAGGCAAATATGCCAATGATGTGGCTGCAATCAACTACATTACCCGCAAATACAAAGCCGGAGGTTATATTGCTTTGGACGGTAACCAAACAATCGGTTATTTGGGAGGGAATTACAATGCCGTTGCCAAGTTAGCACACGGAAACACCAGCTATACGCTTTTCGGCGGTTATAAAATGGAAAAGTATGATGGGACAGAAAGTAACAGTGAAGAATTGTTCCGCCTTTCGGAACAGAATTTTGACCGCCTGACTTCTACACTCGACGGGAATCAGGAAATGAATAACCAGTATGTGCAGTTGAATGTGGAAAACCGTAATGATAAACGGACATTAGTTGGAAAATTGTCATTTGTCCGAAACGATGAACCCGACAATTACAGCCTGACCCGCCTAGAGTACCGAGGAAGCAATCCAATGATAAAAGATTCTGAAAAACGTACTAAACAGAGAGGCTTGATGCCTAGCCTGAATTTATATGGTTACTTCAACCTGAAAAACAACCAGTTTATTGAAACGGCACTCACGGGAAGTTATACAAACAATGATTATTCTTATTCCTATCAAGAGAATGGTTATAAAACCTTTACCCGGACCAATGAGGATTTGTATGCCTTATCGGGAAACGTAAACTATGGAATTAGGTTCAAACATCAGAATTCGTTGACTGGGCAATTATATCACAGCCACAATATCAGTTTGTCAGACTATTCTGGTAATAGCAATACATGGCAGCACTTATGGACTGGAGAAACTATCTTTTTCGTAGAATACAGCCATCAGATAGGCAAGAACTTTACACTGAAGGCTGCTCCAGGATTCTCCTGCTTGCAGTACAAACTACATGGGGAGGAACATATCAAACAGTTTTCACCCCGTTTGCGTGCCCGCTTAATCTATCGCATAGGCAATAATCAGCAAATACAATTGACTAGTAATATAGGCAATACATTTCCCGATATCAGCACAATGAACAACGCCATACAGTTTGTGGATTCTTTGATGATAAAACGCGGAAACTCTTCTTTGATTCCCGCCAAGCTCTACACAACAGGACTAATTTATGGTTTGCAGACCGGACGTTTCAACCTGCAAAGCATGGTAAGCTATTTACGAGGTAAGGGAGTGACAACACAGTTCTTTTCTGAGGAAAATCATAATTTGGTACAAAGTTATACTTGTGGCAATAATGCCAATGTATGGAACGCGTATCTATCTCTTTCTTACAAGGCAACGGATAACCTTCGTTTTAAATTGGACGGTTCTTGGATGAATCTTCAATGTCAAGGTGACTTGGATGAATGGTTCAATTCTTTATCCGCTAAGGCACAAGTTGACTATTATCTAAAGGATTTCGCCTTTAGCTTATACGGAAAGACCAAGGAAAAGCAGATGAATATGGATTTGGTACGGATTACAATGCCTGTACGCTATGGATTGTTCATCTCTTACAGTCACAATAATCTGTATGCGGAAATAGGTACGGAAAAACCTTTCACTGGAAAAAGCAAGCAACAGTATGAAACCACGGTACAGGATATTTATCAAATTAGAAACAACTTGAGTTGTCGCACTTACCAGCAGACAGGCTATATCAAACTTGCCTATACATTCGATTTTGGTAAAAAGACAAGTCGCAGTTACAATAACGTAAACAAGAATATCAATAGTGCTATCTTAAAAGCCAATTAGAAACATGAATTCTTACAATGACATCACCATCCATCCCCACTATTCCTCTTCAGTACAGAAGAAAAAATATCTGTTGTCCTATAACGGAAAATACTACGAGGTCAGCCATGCCATTATAGAGTTGGTGGAAGAACTGCAACAGTATAAAGAAGAAGAAATGGCTATCGTAGCATACATCCAAAAAAAAGAAGGGAAGTACTCCCCAGAACAAGTTCGAAAAGTAATAGAAAAATTTATCGATCCCATTTTACATGCAGTGCCAAAGAAACAGACTTTCCTTTACGAAAAGGAAGTGCTCAGCGCTGAGGCGATAGACCAATTCTCAGACTTATTTCGCTTTTTGTTCCATAAAGTATATATGATAGTAATTTTGGCGGGGATGCTGGTGTTGAACACTTGGTTTTTCCTCACGACTCACAATCTCCTTCTGTTCAACAATAAAGTAAATATCTATATGGCGACAGGAGTGCTGGTATTTATGCTTGCCTCTTCCTTTTTTCACGAACTAGGGCATGCTTCCGCCTGCAAATACTTTGGAATACAGCATGGCGGAATCGGTTTCGGGCTGTACCTCAACTTCCCTGTCCTCTATACAGATGTAACAGAAGTGTGGAAATTGAAACGAGGACAACGATGTGTAGTAAACCTTGCAGGGGTTTACTTCCAGTCATACTGGCTGATACTTCTGTTGGTTGCTTTTTTCGTAACAGGTAACGACATGTTGCGTTACCTGATACTCATTATGAACTTGGGTTTTGTAATGACACTAAACCCTTTCTTCAAGTTCGATGGATACTGGATAGCTTCCGATCTGTTAGGTGTGCCGAATCTGCGGCAACGTTCGCTAGAGCTATTCAGTTACATGTGGAATAGGCTGAAGAAACGCCCTATAAAGCAACTCCCCTACCTGCTGCAAATCCGTCGACTAGAACGATACGGACTGCTTGTGTATTCAGTGGTAGTCAATCTCTTTATGGGATACTATTTTTTATACATCATCCCAACTTTTCTATACCGGTTCGTGCAAACCTTTCCTGATGCAGTGAATGAACTCATTCTCTATCTGTCAAATCAAATGATACCCCCATTTGCTCTATTACGCAACATCGGTATGCAGTTGATTTTCCTTGGACTAATTGTTTACTTAATATACAAATCTATTATACCTCTGCTGAAACGACATGGAAGAAAATAAACAAATAAAGGTCAGAGAAATAGGGATTACAATCTTTCTTACCGGACTTATACTCCTATTCTTATTCCAAATAGAAGACCCATATCGGGTTGGCTTGCTTTTAGCAGCAGGCACATTATTTCTTTTGCGCCCGCTTCCTTTCCCAAAATGGAGCTTACTGGATAAATGTCTTATAGCCATTAGCTTATTTGATATTTTATCTTGTTGTTATGCAGCCTGCCCTATCCCAGCCATAAACACCGCCTTTATTTCAGTCTATATGCTGACTGTTTATTTTATCTGCCGCCGTTTCTTCATCTCGGAACAAATCTTTCCCCTTTTCCGCCTGAGCAGCCTTATCCCAATCGGTATTGCTCTTATACTAGCCGTTTGTTCATTTTTCGTATTCCGTAATTCCGTATTAAATGCCGGATTTGAAGATACTTATCATTTCCGTTTCTTGTTCCGGCCACTGGGATATATTACAAATATATGGGCAGAAGTACTATTGATGTTATCCGGATGGATTTGTCTCATGCGGCGCTGGTCCATACTACTCCAATTCCTATGCATAACAGCCATTCTGTTCTCATTCTCAAGAGGGGCTTATCTCGCTCTTAATGTCTATCTGCTTTTTGCCTTGTTGTTTTTTCCTAAAGCAGAGAAGAGGCGCCTGTTACTCCCAGCCGGCATTGCTATTCTCTTGACGGTCATCCTCTTACCAAAAGAATTTCATACTACTCTGAAAATTAACCAAACAGTTTCACAGCAGAGAAGTACCAAGAGCCGAATTAATAGTTCTGAAGCAGCCTGGTCTACATTTCAAAAACATCCTTTGTTGGGGTATGGGAATAATAATTATACATATGCAGTCGATCCACTTATCGGACAAGACAGTACCAAGCCATTTACCTCAATAGCCCCTAGCTTGCCTGTACAACTCTTGGTCGAAAAAGGAATTGCCGGAACGTTACTCTACTTGCTTATGGGAGTAATCATAGTCAGAATATTGTGGCAACACCGAAAAGACCCGGACTGCCGTATTATTGCTGCTACTCTAACAGCTGTTTTTTTTAAAGACTTGACACAGGCCACATGGCTTAATACCCCTTTCCTGTTATTGACATTTTATATCTTATTAGCTTATCTACAAAGGAAAGATATAAAGATATGCAAAATAAACAAAATGGCAAATCTTATTCCAGCAATGGGACTCATCGCTTTTATCGGATGGAATATTCCTCAATTGACAGGATTTATAGACTCTACAGAAAACGACTTGCAGCAGGGAAACTATCTGAAGGCCTATAACCGACATCCAGAAGATGTACAATTACGTTATCTATATGCCGAATCCATCCGAACAGAGCATCCTGCCGAAGCGGACTCTCTCCTCCAGAATCTTACTGCATGCTATCCCAAAAACAGTCTGTATCTTTCAGCATATGCCTGGGAATTATATCAGCAGAACGATACAGCCAATGCTGTCCGCATGATGTCCGAAGCCATTCGTTATACCCCACGCCTGGTGGAAGGGGAAACAATGCAATTATGGAAAAAGCAGGACTCCTCGTTTTATAAACAGGTGCTGAAAACTATTGCCTCCTTCCAGCCAACTCAGGATGCTACACCAGCAGACTATGCCCGATATGGATATTTAGCACATACACTAGGAAATATGGAACAAAGTGCTGAATATCTGCAACAGGCTATTCATGCATTGCCTAATCTTGCAACTCCATGGCTTTTATTACAAGATACAACCAAATACCGTTTGCTACTTTATGGTGCTTTCCAGCAAAACCCTTCTAATAATAAGTTACCAAAGAAACCTATTATTACCCCTATCCAACTCCTTGAGATGAGTTATGGTCATAAAGTACAAAGTTGGTATGGAAAATCGCCAGCAGACAAAGATTCGATTTTTCATTATTCAAATTGTAGTTTTTTATTCCACCCCAATTATTAATATTTTATGAATCAATCAACAACGTAATATAAGAAAGCTACTTACATAAGGATTTCAAAAATGAAATTGGACAATCAAGGTTATGACTAATAAAATATATATTCTCTCATACAAAACATTTTTTTACTTATTCTATGGTATGTCCAAGATTTTTTGATACCTTTCCAGCGTGTTTCTTCCCTGTCTGCCCGATACACAATTATTTTAAGCCCGGCAAAGTAGAAATAATCATTCCCGCGGAAAGAGAAAAACGGATACATATTCAGTATTTTATATTAAAATAAAATCTCAATCAATATGAAAAACAAAATCTGCCTGCTTATCGCCAGTTTCTCCTTTGTGAGTGTCTACTCTGCCAATCATAAAGTAACCGGAAGTATAAAAGATATAGCACAGAACTCCATACCGGCAGCCACCATACGGATACTGACTCCAGACTCCTCTTTCGTCAAAGGAAGTGTGACGGATGAGAAGGGAGAATTCTGTCTGGATAACATCAAGAAGGGGAAATATATTCTTTCTGCCAGTTGCATCGGATATACCAACCGTTTTCTTGACTTTGAAATGCCCGACAGGGATTATGAAGTGCCGACGGTCGTACTAGAAGAAAACAATGTGATGCTGGAGGGAGTCACCGTGACAGGTGCATCCGTCATACAGAAGAAAGATCATTTGCTGATTATTCCAGACAAACAGCAGGTAAAGCATGCATATACGGGATATGATTTATTGTATAATCTGATGATTCCGGGAATCACCGTAGAGCGAAGACAGAAGACGGTATCTACCTCCCGGGGGCAGGCTACGTTATATATCAATGGCGTAAAGGCTGATTTCAGGGAAGTACAGAACCTGCGCCCGAAGGACATCGAACGGATTGAGTTTTTCGAAATGCCTACCGGACAGTATCTGGGGGATGCTGCCTCTATCAATTATATTACCAAGGAATACAAGACGGGGGGATATATCTCACTGGACGGGGAACAGATGTTCGGATATCTGGGCGGAGACTATAACATCGCTTCAAAGACATCGCACCACAACACGGATTATCTGCTGTTTGCCGGATATAACATGAAAAAGTATGACGGAACAGATACGGAGAAGGAGGAGACGTTTGCACTGGATGTGCCGGTTTACCGAAATGCTTCGACCGAGGATGCGTCCTATAAAAACAACCAGCAGTATGTGCAGTTCAAGCTGAATAACAGTAACAGCAAAAGAGCCTTGTCGGGAAGTGTTTCTTTCGTACATAACCAGACACCGCACAACGACCTCGGCGAACTGCTGACATATACGAGTGAGGCTGGGAATCAGGCTATCCGCTCCGCAGAAACTACAAGCCAGAAGAACTACAAGCCGGCCATATCTCTGGACGGTACTTTCTATCCCAGCGACAGACAAAGGTTGCACATCCTGCTCAACTCCTCCTATTCAAGGAACGAGTATCTGAGAAACTATACGGAACAGGAACGGATGTACAACACCGATGTAAACGAGGACCTGTATTCGGTAAGTGCAATTGGGATATATAACATCAAGCTGAGACATCACAACTCCATAGGAGGGAACATACAGCATTATCAGAATATCACTTCTTCCGAATATACCGGAAATACCTTGTCTTCGCAACACCTGCGCATGGGAGAAACGATGGCGTTTTTAAGCTATACACAGGATATTGGAAAGAAGTTCACCTTCATGGTTTCGCCGGGAGTATCGCTGCTGAGGTATAAGCTTAACCACAGCAACGAGGACAAACATAGTTTCTGGAACTTCAGGACGAACGTGGGGTTGCGTTATCAGTTCAATCCCAAGCACCAGCTGTTCCTAAGTATGGCCATCGGCAATGAGCAGGCGGACATCAGCTACCTGAATTCTGTAAGTCAGGCCGTAGATTCACTGCAGGTAAAAAGAGGAAATCCTTATCTGGACAACACAAAAATATACAGCTATTTCTTGCAGTACAGGGCACAGGTGAACAAGGCCAACATGCAGTTTGAACTTAAATACATGACTTATCCTAATCATATAAGCTATGATTATTTTGTGGAGAACAATAAACTGATACAGACTTACCGATCGGACAATTCATTCCGCAAGATGAGCCTCTCATACTTATGTTCTTACCGCATATCCGATAACCTGAGGGCAAACGGAACGGTTAAATATGAAAGGATGAGTGTACCGGAGTATTCCGGACTGAAAGAAGATAATATTTTTGCATCTATTGATGTAAATTACTTCATCCGCTCATTTGCCATCAACCTATATGCAAGAACAACCGAACAGATACTGGACGGGACGACTTTTTCCTTCATAAAGAATCCGGCATCCTACGGGATGTCTGTTCGTTATAGCGGAAAGAACTGGATGGCAGAGGCGGGAACGGAGAATCCGTTTACCAGGCATGCGCATTACAGAGAGTCGGCCGACTATGGGGTATACAGATACAATCAGGTAAGAACCAGCCGTATCTATCAGCAGACTGGCTATGTGAAACTGGCTTATACCTTCGACTTCGGCAAGAAAACTTCCCGAGAATCCAACAATGTGGACAGAAGTATCAACAGTGCAATTTTAAAGGCAAGATAGAAAAATTCAAGAATTATTCAAAAGTCTTTCAAACTGCTTTCAAAAACAGTTTGAAAGACCCAGAAAGAAGAAAGACACTGTATCTGCTCCTCCTCATGAAATCACCGACCAGTTCACATTCCTCTTTCTCATTTCCTTGAGTTGCTGCCACACAACGGCATACTCCGGCTTTATGCCTTGCGGGTCCTCTTCCAGCATGCGCTCGGCTATCTCGCGCACATACTGGAGGAGCTGGCCGTCTTTGGCTATATCAGCTATCTTTAGGTCGAAAGCGACCCCACTCTGCTGGGTGCCTTCCAAATCGCCGGGACCGCGTAACTTCAAGTCGGCTTCTGCAATTTCGAAACCATCATTGGTATCCACCATAATCTGGATGCGCTTACGGGTATCCTCGCTCAGCTTGTATCCCGTCACCAGAATACAATACGACTGATCGGCACCACGCCCTACGCGCCCACGCAACTGATGCAACTGAGACAGGCCGAAACGCTCGGCATTCTCTATCACCATCACGGATGCATTCGGCACGTTCACTCCCACCTCTATCACGGTAGTGGCTACCATGATCTGAGTCTTGTTGGCCAGGAAGCGCTGCATTTCCGCATCTTTCTCTGCCGGCTTCATCTTACCATGTACCTTACTCACCTTATATTCCGGAAACTCCTCACAGATATGCAGATAACCTTCTTCCAGATTCTTGATGTCCATCTTCTCGCTTTCCTGAATCAGCGGATACACAATGTAGGCCTGCCGGCCTTCCTGTATCTGCTTACGGATAAATGCATACATGGAAGCTCTGCGATTATCGAACTGATGGACGGTCTGAATAGGCTTTCGTCCGGGAGGAAGCTCATCAATGACCGATACATCCAAATCGCCATACAGCGTCATGGCCAGTGTACGGGGAATAGGAGTAGCCGTCATGACCAACACATGAGGCGGACAGGTATTCTTTGCCCAAAGTTTGGCACGCTGCGCCACACCAAAGCGATGCTGTTCGTCTACTACCACCAAGCCCAATGAAGAGAAGTTTACCGTATCTTCTATCACGGCATGGGTACCTATCAGGATATGAACATCCCCAGTAAGCAAATCCTTGAGAATCTTTTCACGACGCTTTCCTTTGACTGAACCTGTAAGCAGTTCCACCCGAACGTCCATCCCATTCAAGAACTTGCAGATAGTTTCATGATGCTGCGTCGCCAAGATTTCGGTAGGTGCCATCATACAAGCCTGAAAGCCATTGTCTAGAGCTATAAGCATAGTCATCAAAGCTACAAGTGTCTTTCCACTGCCCACATCCCCTTGAAGCAGGCGATTCATCTGTCGTCCGCTGCCCATATCGCGACGCATCTCCTTGATTACACGTTTCTGTGCTCCTGTCAATGCAAACGGAAGATACTGCGAATAAAAAGTATTGAACTTCTCACCCACATGCTCAAACATCAACCCACGGAAACGACTTCTCCGTTCTTTGGTATATCTCAATATATTCAGCTGGATATAAAAAAGTTCCTCAAATTTAAGCCGATATTGCGCCTTGCGAAGCATATCCGCATTTTGAGGAAAGTGTATCTGATGCAAGGCCTCAGGAAGTGAGACCAAGGAATATTTGCGAATCAGATTCTCACTCATGGTTTCAGCAATCTCTTCCTTTTCCAGAGCCACAAAAAGATGCTTCATCAGTTTCTGAATCATCTGTGAAGTGAGGTTGCTACGCTTCATCTTCTCCGTGGTATTATAATAAGGCTGCATTCCCATCGCTGAAAGAGTCAACTCTTCTGCAGGATCAATATCCGGATGGGCTATATTGATACGCCCATTGAACACCGTAGGCTTTCCAAATACAACATATTCCTCGGTTGTGTTATATTTTCCCATCACGAACTTCAATCCCTGAAACCAGACCAAATCGACCACTCCAGTCCCATCAGAGAAATGGGCCACCAACCTACGCTGCCGTCCTTCACCGAATGTTTCAAAGCTAAGTACCTTGCCACGCAATTGAATATAAGGCATATTACCGTTTATTTCACTGATGTAATAAAGACGGCTACGATCGACATACTTATAAGGGAAATAATACAACAAGTCTCGAAAGGAATAGATATGTAGTTCCTTGTTCAATATAGCCGCACGCTGCGGACCTACTCCCTGCAAAAATTTGATATCTCTCGTACTTAAATCAAACATACCTTAAATTTTAAATGGTCGGCTGAAGAGCCGACCATCATTATTCTTCAATCAATGCTTCTGCCACTTTCAAGTCGAAAGGAGTGGTCAGTTTGATGTTTTCTCTGTTTCCTTCTACCAGACAGACCTGATGTCCCAATGCCTCCACTACCGAAGCATCATCTGTAAACTGTGTGACATAGGGCTGTCCGTATGCTCTCCTCAGCAGGTTCAGTTCAAAGACCTGCGGAGTCTGCACCAGTCTATATTGGTCTCTTGAAACGGTCTTGCTGCCCCCCTCCTCTAAAAGTTGCCGCACCGTTTCCACCACTCCCACTACCGGAATCACAGCCCCGCTCTCCTTTACTTGCTCAAAACAACTCGAAATTACTTCTTGAGCCACAAAAGGACGAACTCCGTCGTGTACAGCCACCCATCCTTGGGCATCCTCTATCAGCGACAAGCCGTTCTTTACCGAATGGAACCGGGTTTCTCCTCCATCTGCTATGCGATGAGGAATGTCAAACTGATATTCTCTACATAAATCCTTCCAATATTCCTGCTGCAGACGCGGAAGAACCAATATCAGTTCCATTTGACTATCATAACGGCGAAAGGCCTCCATCGTACGCATCAGCACCGGTATTCCTTTTACAGGAATAAACTGCTTAGGCACCTCACCTCCCATACGGAGACCTTTTCCGCCTGCTACTATTATTGCAAATTTCTTCATCAAGCTAGCAGCATTCCTTTCTTCACCTCCAAAGCCTTTTCTGCTCCAGAAAAATGTTCCAGGATAGCAAATGCAAATTCCGGAGCAGCACCCGGTCCTTTGCCCAAGATGAAGTTTGCAGACTTCTCTACCATATTGCCGGTATATTCCGCACCTTCCAAATATTTATCGAAACCAGGATAACAAGTAGCCTTTAAACCTTTCAACAATCCTCTCTTACCATATACCATCGGACCAGCACAAATAGCAGCCATCGGTTTGTTTGCCTTCACAAACTCTCCTATAAGCTTATCTAATCCAGCGTGAGCATCTAAATTGATTGCTCCAGGAATACCACCCGGTAAAACAATCATTTCCACCTCTTCTGCACAGAGTTCTTCGAACAGCATATCGGCAACCACCGGCACTCCATGAGAACTCACCACTGTTTTCTCTCCAGTTACCGACACCGTTTTTACACTTAATCCACCACGACGCATCACGTCAAGCGGAAACATAGCTTCCATTTCCTCGAAGCCTTCGGCCAAAAAGATACAAATTGATTTCATCTTATTTCAAGTTAAAATAATAAGTAATTGTTCCTATTTGATTATCTACTTTATCTACGGCATTGAATCTTGCTTTCTTGGCTGCATCCAAGGCAGCCTTTCTCAATGCAGCATTCACCGTATTAGTATGCTTATGAATACTCGTTCCTATCACCTTTCCGCTAGGGTCTACTACAATAGAAACTACCACACGTCCCGCCTCCTGCACATTATATACAGGTAAAGGCAAGCCTCCAGGGCCAAGCGAACGTCCGTCCAGGCTGAAAGAGCCGCTTCCACCCTCTCCCGAAGTTTTTCCATTCACAGCATTTCCATTAGGACTACCTTGTAGACCATCCCCCGAAGCAGCCTTTCCGCTACTGCTCATCTGCGAGCCCTTACCAAAAGCTCCGGCAATTTTTCCGGCAGCAATCTTCGCAGCAGCCTTTTCCGCTTCAGCCTTCTTTTCGGCCTCTGTCTTTTCCTTTGGTTTCTGTTGCACCGGTTTTTCCGGTTTCACTTCAGGTTTCGGTTGAGGTTTCACCTTGGAATCCTCTTTCTTTTTCTTTTCCACCTTCTTTTCCGGTTTCACCACCTTGTCCTGTTTCGGTTTTTCCTCTTTCACCGCAACAGAAGGCTCTTCGGTTTGCGTAATCAGCGGTTGCTCCACTACAGGCTCAGACTCCATCGGTTCCACCGCTTCCTCCTGAGGAATCACGTCCACCTCGGTCAGTTCAAAGCGTTGTCCTTCACCCTGCGCTATCTGAGTATCACCCAGCATAACCGGCACTCCCCCCTCTTCTTGTTGTTCAGGGCGGTCCAGCGTATAGAAAATCAGCAGTGCCAACAACAGCGCATGCACCATTATGGTTCCTACAAATCCGGTTATCTTACTTCGTTTCACGCGTTTCTGCTTTAATATTAACTACAAATCTACATCCAGAGCGTTATCGCTTATCGGGTCTACGTGTTGCCAACACCATCTTGAAATGGTTTTCATTGGCGATATTCAATATCTGCACGATTTCACGATAAGGAATCGACTCGTCAGCATAAAGTGCCACATACATTTCAGGTTCTTTCTGTGCACATTGAATCAAGAACGGAGTGATATCCTCCAACAGCATCGGCTTTTCCTTCTCATTGCCAAATCCACCATAATAGTTCAGGTCCTTGTCAATGACAATTCTTGCCATCGGCTTGGCAGATGTCTGTTCTTTTCCTTGTGGCAGAAGCACCTTGATTGCATTAGGAGATACCATTGTAGAAGTAATCATAAAAAATATCAGCAGCAGAAAAATCAAGTCGGTCATTGACGACATGCTAAAGCTGGGAGATATTTTCTGTCTTCTTTTTAGTGCCATAGTTTATTTCTTTTCATTCGGTTCATTCAGCAAATCCATAAAAGCCATAGTACGTGCTTCCATCTGATTCACCACCTTATCCACACGATATACCAGATGGTTATATGCAAACATCGCCACGATACCCACCACCAAACCACCTACGGTAGTAATCATCGCCTCATAGATACCTTCCGAAAGGAGAGTGATATCGATATTATTTCCCGCATTCGCCATATTCCAGAAAGCACGTACCATACCGGTTACCGTGCCCAAAAAGCCGAGCATCGGAGCACCGCTGGAAATAGTAGCAATAATAGAAAGTCCATTCTCCAGTTTTGCCACTTCAATATTTCCCGTATTTTCTATCGCTCCCTGAATATCTGCTATCGGTCTTCCCATACGAGTAATACCTTTTTCAATCATACGTGCCGAAGGTGTATTAGCCATCCGGCAATAGTTGATAGCCGACTTGATTTCTCCCGACTTGATATAATCTCTCATTCGTTCCATAAACAGAGGGTCTTCTTTGGCCGCTTTACGGATGGTCACCGCACGTTCCAAAAAGATATAGCACACAATGACTGACATGAAAGCCAGCACCAGCATAATCCATCCACCTTTGCAGGCCATATCCAACAAGTTGATTTCCGGTTCTCCCGAAGCTACAGGAGTCAGTACAGGGTTTGCCCCTATCACATCAGCAGCAGTCTGAGCAGCTGCCAACAAAGTCATAGTTATCATAATTATCGAAGGCAGTTTTTATATTCTTCAATTGTTTTGCTTAGTCCCATATAAAGTGCATCACAAATCAATGCGTGACCGATAGACACCTCGTCCAGCCATGGAATATTTTCGCTGAAATAGTGTAAATTATGCAAACTCAAGTCATGTCCGGCATTCAGACCCATTCCCAACTTGCGTGTCAATGTAGCCGCTTCTATAAAAGGAGCAATGGCAGCCTCTCTATCTATATCATACCGAGCCGCATAAGGTTCGGTATAAAGTTCTACACGATCGGCGCCAGCCTTGGCTGCATATTCCACCGATTCGGCGCAAGCATCTACAAAAATGGAAGTACGTATGCCTGCTTCTCCAAAAGTGTCCATCAAGTCGGTAAGGAAAGAAAGATGTTTCTTGGTATTCCATCCGGCATTCGAAGTAATCTGGTCTGGGGTATCCGGTACCAGTGTCACCTGATGAGGTTTCACCTTCAATACTAAGTCGATAAACTCTTTTGACGGATATCCCTCTATATTAAACTCGGTGCGCAAGATAGGGCGCAGAGCCAAAACATCCGAATAACGGATATGTCGTTCATCGGGACGAGGGTGAACGGTAATACCTTCGGCACCAAATGCCTCACAGTCTAGGGCCACTTTTTCCACGTCTGGATTATTTCCGCCACGAGCATTGCGCAAAGTAGCCACCTTGTTGATATTCACACTTAATTTAGTCATATTACATTATTTTGTTTATCTTTGTACCTACAACTTGCAAAGTTAACAGGTTTTGCGAGAAACCATTCAACTTTACTAAACAAATGATAGATAAAAAATAATAAGGTATGCAACAAACACTCCGCTTTGCTCTTTTCGGCAATACCTATCAGGAACATAAATCGGCACACGTAACCCACTTACTCGACATACTCAGGCGCAAGAAAGCAGAAATCAGCATTTGCAGCGATTTCTACAATTTCATCCAGCAGCACACATTGGCCAATCTGGAAGGTCTTCGCATATTTCAAGGTGATGATTTCGATGCCGATATGGTATTAAGCATCGGAGGAGACGGTACATTCTTGAAAGCTGCCAGTCGGGTAGGGAAAAAGGAAATCCCCATCTTGGGCATCAACACCGGCCGACTGGGATTTCTAGCAGACATCATGCCGCAACAGATGGAAGAAGCCTTCAATGAGATTTATGAAGGAAAATATTTGGCAGAACCACGCCGAGTATTGCAAGTAAGCTGCAATAACCACCATACCCTAAAAGGATACCCATATGGCCTCAACGAGATTGCCGTACTGAAACGTGACACCTCATCCATGATTACCATCCATGCCTATGTCAACGGTGAGATACTCTGCTCCTACCAGGCAGACGGACTGATTGTTGCCACTCCTACCGGCTCAACCGGATATTCACTCAGTGTAGGTGGCCCTATACTGGTGCCACAAAGCGGCACGTTCTGCCTTACTCCCGTAGCACCGCATAGCCTAAACCTTCGTCCTATCGTAGTGAGAGATGACTGGGAAATCACACTCGACATCGAGAGCAGAAGCCATAATTTTCTGGTGGCCATTGACGGCAGAAGTGAAACTTGTCACGAAGGAACCCAACTCACCATCCGCAAAGCCAACCACTATGTACGCATCGTAAAGCGTTGTCATCATTCCTTCTTCAACACCTTGAGGGACAAAATGATGTGGGGAGCAGACTCACGTATCTGACCTGAAAAAATAAGAAGTCCGAATCATCTCACTATACCGTAAGATGATTCGGACTTTTCATTTTACCTGCCAGCAAAATAAAATTGATACTTATTGAAGTCTTGCAATGGAAGCCATATTAATATGATGGCTTTAACGGCCATACAATTGGCGGCAACCCGTATTAAAACTCCAGATGCAATGTAAGATACTATACACCATTCCTTTGTCAATTTAATTCTGCCAACGGGACATCTTCTATGTATCCCATACCATCCTATCGCTTGGGAATATCCACAAAGGTTTCTTTCTCACCTTTCAGGTGTTCCGAGAAATAGTCCACCAGTCTCCAATAGAAATATTCATCCATGTCTCCAAAAGCATGACGCTGCCGTGGGAGAATCAACATGTCAAAACGTTTCTTTGCCATAATCAAGGCCTCTACTACACGCATCGTGTTGGCAGGATGCACATTATTGTCGATATCACCATGCACCAAAAGCAAATGTCCTTTCAGTTGATGAGCAATCTGCGGATTAGTGGCAATCTTATATACAAAAGTAGTGTCACCCTTTTCTGTAATTTCCTCTTTTACCCCATGATGAGTTTCACTCCACCAACGGTTGTAGATGTTGTTATCATGATTTCCAGCACAAGATACCGCCACCTTGAAGAAGTCGGGATACTGACACATCGCAGCTGTACTCATGAAACCGCCTCCTGAATGTCCGTGGATTCCCACACGGTTGATGTCAATAAACGAATGACGGTTGGCCAACTGCTCGATGGCATATTTATGGTCGGCCAAAGGATAATCGCGCATGTTGCCATAACCAAAATTATGATACCATTTAGAACGACTAGGATGACCTCCACGCTGTCCTACCGAAATAACAATGAAGCCAGCCTGAGCCAAACGGTCAGTACGCACCGACATACGGGTAAACGGATAATAAGTACCTTCCACTTGTGGTCCCGGATATACATAATCCACAATAGGATAAACCTTGGTAGAGTCAAAGTCAAACGGCTTATACATCACCCCGTATAAGTCGGTCACTCCATCGGCAGCCTTCACCTTAAATGGTTCAGGAAACTTATACCCGGCAGCCAACAGTTGCGAGAAGTCACTCTCCTGGAGTTTCATAATACTGCTGCCATTATTATCCAACAGTTCCGCACAAGGAATGGCATCTACTCTTGAATGATTGTTTACAATATATTTGGCCTCATCATCCACTTCCGCGAAATGGAAAAACTCACCTTTAGTAAGCTGCTTCAGCCCACTTCCATTCACATTCACCCGATACAGATGCTCATAATAAGGATGTTCTCCCTTATTCTTTCCGTTGGCCATAAAATATACCGTTCCGGTCTTTTCGTCCACCTTCAAGATTTCATCCACATGCCACGGTCCTTCAGTAATACGGTTCTTCAAGTTGCCTTTGTCATCATACAGATACAAATGAGCCCATCCGTCACGTTCGCTCCAATGCACCAGTTGCTTTCCCCCCTGCAACACCTGCAGCGGACGAGTTTCCTGATAAGTATTCATGCGCTCCTTGATTATAGGCACAATCGAGTCTTGACCGATGGTGTAGCTACAGATATCTACACGATGCAAGTCACGGCTGCTGCGTGTCAAGAAGAAACGATTGTCATCACCTTGCCAAACATCCGAACGATATTCCATATCCCGCTCTTTCTGCTGCTTGGGTTTTACCGAGAGACCCAGCGACTGGTCCTTGTAGGCAGCCGTAGCGATTTCCTTGCGCGAGTTGTTACTCATATCAAAAAGATACAGATGGTCTACGGGAGCCTCTTTCTCGCCCGGCATCTGATATCGGTAAGTTTCCAATGTAGGACGTGGCTGCGCCGTAGCATTAATTACCCAATAAGGTTTCACGGCACGGTCGTCTGACAATACTGTAGCAAAATAACGAGAGTCTGGCGACCAGACACCCCATACCCCACGGCGTTTTCCATTACACAACGTATCCGTATTCAGCATACTATAAGGAATACCATATCCAAAACCGTCTACCCCGTCCGTTGTCAACTGAATTTCCACAATGGTACTATCTTTCTCATTCTTTCTGGCCTTCTCATAATCGGCAAAACTCATCTTATACAGATTCAAGTCTTTGGCATAAACCACTGTCTGTCCGTCGGGCGACACAGCCCCCCAATAGATTTTCTTCGGTTCTTTCTCCTTATCTTTCAGATGAGTCAGCTTTTGAGTTGTATAGTCATAAGAAAAATAAAACACCTTCTTTTCCTTTTTGCTTTCCTTCCCATCCTTGCCAGGCACCTTCATCTCTGCTGTAGAAGTTACATCAAAAGTAAAGGTCTTTCCGTCTTCTGCCGCTTTCAGGTTATAAATAGGCAGATGCTGTGCATCATACGGGTCACCCACTATTTCGGTAAGCTGTGCCGCCATCTTGTCACGGTCGAACAACAGTTTCTTAGAACGTGCAGACGGGTTTACCACATACCAAAAACGACCTTCACTCGTCTTGTATTCATACCAGAATGAATTCCCCTGCTGGAACCAATGAGGATCGACTGTTGTAGAAAACAACATTGTCTTTAATTTCTCTGCCGTAAATTTCTCTGCCTGCAAATATCCCGGCAGTCTGTTTTGAGCTGCAGCATGAGGCGGACACACATTCAATCCGGCCAGACAGCAAGCTGCAAGCAATAGCTTTTTCAACTCCATAATTATTCTTTTCTTGTTTATTGATGCTATGTAACAATTCGGGTATTAACCAATTCGTTTTATCACGATATATTAAATTTGCTTTGCAAAAATAACAAAAAAGACATTCCTTGAAATATTCGGTGATAAATTCTCTCACTAAAGCTTCATTTTTCGAACAAAAAGCAATAACTTTCCATTGAAAATGTATTTTTACACTGACTCATCGATTACATCTTTGAATAATTATGAAGAAACAAACATCTACCCAACAACTCAGCCTGTTCTCCGACAACGACTTTGGAGAAGAAAAAAAGGAAGTACCCCCTACCAAAGATACTCCCAAATTTGACCATACCCAATTATTTGAAAGGCTAGCCCGGTCAGATTTCAGACAAAAGTTCCATCTTTCACAAGCAGACAAGATATACATCAATGAAAAGGGACTGGATACTATCCAAAAGCATGCAGCCGATTTTGTAGCCAAACGGCTAGCACCAGCTTTTATCCCCAACGACGGCAAACAAACTCCGATGAAAGGTCACCCTGTCTTTCGCGCCCAGCACGCTACAGGCTGCTGCTGCCGTGGTTGTTTTCAAAAATGGCACAGCATTCCTACCGGAAGACCACTCACCGAAAAAGAGCAACAATATGCCGTAAGCGTACTGATGACTTGGATTCACAAAGAATATTCGCCATACGATACAACGAAAAAATCCGCCGTTGAGATGTCTTAAACATCACCAACGACGGACCTTTACTTTATAATCGCTAATTTACTGAACAAAAAATTACCTCATTTGTCTCTATCACTTATGCGGCAGGTAAGGCTTCTCCCTTTTCATTAAAAAGTACAACAGATTCATTGCCGTCTGGAGCAGCCAAAGTCACCTGATAAGTAGTGTCACCCGTTTCTTCATTTACCTCTGCAGCAGCAGCTTTCACCAAGAATTCGGCATAATCTTTTGCCAAAGTATCCTGAACAGGCTGAGGAAGGTCTTTCAGCTCAATAGGCTTAAAGTCATTCAAGCTGGTCATTATTGGAGTTTCCATTTCAACAGAGTTATTAACAGTAGTTGCGAAAGCAGCTGTTCCTAATCCCATTACCAAAGCGAAGGTTGCAAATAACTTTTTCATAATCCTATACATTTAATGTTTCACATTTTGTTTAACTATCTGTTTTATACAACTCCTCCGCAAAAACTTATGGACAAGTTGTTTTACTGATTAAATGCAAGGGATATGCCAAAGCACTTACAACTCAAACAACACACTAAAGTTCAACGACTTATAAAAATCTATTTATTATATCAAATTTGAAAAGTGTGGAATTTATTCCCTTTATCTGTAGAAACTATGCTAAAAATTCCTCAACTTTCCCACACATCCACCTTCAAAAAGAAATAGAATAAATAAGGAATACTGAAAAGTCCCTGCCTAAAATAACATGAATCTTAATCGACATATATTCATTTTTAGAAGAAATAGACCGATTAATAATCTTATATATTCTAGTTAAATTCTGATTTTAATCAATATTCTATCTCCTTGCCCAATTCGCGCCAGTTTTCGAATCCCTTGTCTAGATTTACAACCTTGAAACCTTTCTTTGTTAGAATTCCAGCAGCCTTACGACTTCTACGTCCACTCTTACAATAAACTGCTACCGGACGAGATGTTTCTAACAAATCATCTACCGCAGAAGCAAACGAGTCATCCAGCACGTTAATGTTTAAGCTACCCGGCAAATGACCTACACTATATTCGGCCACAGTACGAACATCCACCAACTGCACTTCGTCATTTCGAATATACTGTTCAAACTCATCGGAAGACAGATTACGAAACGTATCCTTGTCTTTTGTGGTACAACCGGCCAATCCCAACAAAAAGGCAAAGACAAAAAACATAAAATAAGAACCTTTAATCATAAAACGATATTTAAAAATTGATACATTTCTATTATACAAAGGAACAAATTTCCACAATGATTTGCAAGACACCTCT
>JARIAN010000073.1 GCA_029257865.1 Phocaeicola sp. | reverse complement strand
CTCCCATGTCTGTTTTGATATGTTGTTGTCGTGCCACAAACGCATAACCTTTTCCTAACTCCATGATGAAAGTCTGCAAGTGGTCTATAATAGCAGTTTCCAAGTTCGATTCACAGTATATAGGATTGTGAGATAGTCCCAGGAATTCTGCAATAACAGGATTTTTTAGGTACGACAACTTATCCCGTTCAAAGTCTGCGGTCAGGCTGTTCATTTCGTTAGTTACTTCATGACACAACTGTTCCGGCGTTTGCAACAGACGTCTATAATACTGAGAAGATATATTGCGTTGCAAAGTTCGATAGTCCCATTGTGTACGAGCAGTTTCTTTTAGATACCACAAGCGTTCAACTTCATCCTTAACACGCATAAGACGTTCATAATGAAGCCATGACACATTCGGGTAGAATGGTATAGCAGATTCGTCAGGCAATGATTGACGAATGGAAAACTGAGTAATATTGAATTCGTCAAGCAATGATTGACGAATTTGCAGATTGTGGAACTTGATGTAAAAAGAACGCATATTCTTGATGCTCGTCAGACCGAAACCTCTACCATATTCTTCTGTAAGGCTTTGTGATGCAAGTTCAAGTACTCGCTTACCATATTCGGCACGTTCTTTTCCTTCTTGTTCTTGCTCAACAATACGCCATCCGATAAGCCAATTACGAACCACCAACAGATGGTCTGCTGCACGATAGGCTTGGTGTCTTGCTTCTCCTGCGATACTCTTTAAGTCGGAGACGAAGCGTGTTTCCTGTTGGGTCAATCTGTTTTGAGTGATGTCTTTCTCGCTTTCCATCGTTCTAAAATATTTCTTATTTTGTTCCCGACATATATGTCGATAGCAAACAGCAATTTCTTAATTATCAAATAAATATTATCGCATAAAATCTGAATATTGTTATCAGTTGCACGACTTTATGTCAATACCCAGAATTTTCTGTATTTCGGCCAGCGTTTTGTCTATTTCATGGTCGAGTGCTGCACGCTTCTCAAAATACTGTTTGAGCAGTTCAGCAGGAGGAAGAATTTCCTCTTCTTCTTTCGGAAATTTGCACTGGTCGAAATTACAGTCTAAGTCAAGAAGTTGTTGAGCCGTAAATACACGGCTTTTTTCTCCCAATTCATCGCTGATAATTTCTTTGCGCTCATGCCACCACTCTTGAATAGGCTGCGTATGTTCTATTTTCATAGGTTTCGTTTTCGAGAAGTGCTTATATCCTTCTGGCATATCCATCCGATAGAACCACGTTTCTTTCGTTCGGAAACCTTCCTCACAACCTTCGGCTTCTTCATTGTTGAAGAAAAGGATATTGGTAGCAATAGAAGTGTATGGAGCGAAAATAGACCCAGGCAAACGGATGATAGTATGCAGATTAAACTTACGCAGCAAATTCTCCTTGAGAGCCAGTTTAGCACCATCCGTACCGAACAAGAACCCGTCGGGAATGATTACACCGCAACGACCGCCAGCTTTCAGGCGGTACATGATAAGGGCAATAAACAAATCGGCTGTTTCGCTGGAACGGTATTGTGTCGGGAAGTTGCTTTTTACGCTGTCTTCGGTACTGCCACCATAGGGAGGATTCATTCCAATGACATCCACTTTATCACTCTCTTTGAAATCTGCTACATTTGTTCCAAGTGAATCACAATTAGCTATGTTAGGAGCTTCAATATCATGAAGTAACAAGTTAGTAATACTTAGCAAATAAGGTAATGGTTTCCATTCCTGACCCACCACCGCATTTTGCAGTTTTTCCCCATCTTCTGCTGAACGGACATTCTGGCTCATATAATTGAGTGCAGAGGTAAGGAAGCCCCCTGTACCACTGGTGAAATCCCCAAAAGTTTCACCCAATTTAGGGTCAAGCATCTTGACGATAAAGTCAGTCAGAGCACGAGGTGTGTAGAACTCACCAGCATTCCCGGCTGACTGCAAGTCTTTGAGAATACCCTCGTAAATATCCCCAAATGTATGGCGGTCTTCTGCATCATCAAATTCAATTTCGTTGACGATATTCACCACTTGGCGCAGCAATGTACCATTCTTCATGTACTGGTTCAAGTCAGCAAATGTTTCTTGAACAATACTCTTGGCTCTAGGAGTCTGGGCATTGACCGGAAGATTCTTCAGCGCAGGAAAAAGCTTTTCATTGACAAAAGAAAGCAGTGCTTCCCCCGTCATTGCCTCACCATCTTTTTCATCCACGGCCCAATTTCGCCAACGCAATTCTTCTGGTATAATAGATTGGTAACTGGCATCTTTATATTCCCATGTTTCTTCTTGTGTATCATATACTTTCAAGAAGAACATCCAAGTCATTTGTTCAATTCGCTGTGCGTCACCATTGATACCTGCATCCTGACGCATGATATTCTGGATTCGCTTTATGATGTTGTTTACTGCCATATATGGTTATGCTGTTTTATATATTTGATATTCAAGTTCTTGTACGGCCTGTTCAAAAGCCAGTTTTCCGCCGAATAGTTTTACAATTCTCGTTGGCTTGCCTATGCTGTTAAAAGGAGGAATTTCCAGGATGTTTGCTTTTTCAAAGTCCAGAATTCCGTTCTCTGCATACTTGTCAAGGAGGGCTTCCAACACTTCGCGAGCTTTTCCTTCGTACTTGCCGAAATAGTTGCGCTTCTTGACATTATTCGCTCTTTCCTTTCTAGTCAATGGAGGTTGGTCAAAAGCAACGTGGCATATTACATCAAAAATGTCGGCATCCTTTAAAGCCGGATTGGCCTCACGAACGGCATCTATCAAGATGGCATATTCTTTCAGTTCGTCCATGATAACTTGTTTATGCTCAGCTTCTGTCCATGTTTGAATGAAACTATCCAAACTTTGGTAATGGCGTAATAGTTGTTTTCTGGCAAAAGTCTGAATACTCTCCGTTCGCATGGTCTTGCCATCTTCGCCTAATACAGATACTATTTCATGGGCAATACGAACATCCTTACCATTAATGAGGTATTTGGCACGAGGTTCAGAAGCCGTTGTCGAAGGCTTATCCTCCATCGGTGGGTAGGGCTTTACTTTTTTGCCACCTCCCTTTGGCGGTTCAGGGTCACCATCGAAAGCCGGATCTTTGAATTTGGCTGTAGCATTACGGAAATCAAGAATTTCCAAATGCCATTTTCCCTTGTCTTTTCGAAGCCGTGTTCCTCGTCCTATGATTTGTTTGAATTCCGTCATAGAACCAATTTCCTTGTCAATGACAATAAGTCCGCAAGTCTTGCAGTCCACTCCTGTAGAAAGGAGTTCAGAGGTAGTCACAATCACCGGATAAGGCTCATCCACACTGATAAAATTATCCAATTGTTTCTTTCCCTCTTTATCTTCACCGACAATACGGGTAACATAGTAAGGCGACTTCTTGCACAAATCGCTATTCATATTGATAAGTAACGTGCGCATTTCAGCTGCTTCTTCTATATCTGAACAGAAGACGATAGTCTTTGTCATACGTCCTATATCATGAAGCATCTGAGTAATTCGATGTGCCACCACCTTCCGTCTTAGCTTGATAGCAAGGTCACGACCTATATTTTGTCTTTGATATAATTTTTGTTCGATTTCCTTTCCAAATAAATCAGTTTCCCCTTCTTCCGGAGTCCATCCTTGTAAATCTACATTGATAAAATCGGCTGTGACCCTATAGGGTGCCAAGAAGCCATCTTGAATTCCTTGAAGGAGAGAATAAGTGTACACAGGTTCACCAAAATAATCCAGATTATTAGCTCCTTCATCAGCTTTAGGGGTAGCTGTCATACCGATTTGTGTGGCTGCGCTGAAATACTCCAGCACCTTGCGCCATGCAGAATCATCTTTTGCACTTCCACGGTGGCACTCATCCACGATTATCAAATCAAAGAAGTTGGGCTGCACTTCCAGAAAAGGATCCGGCTTGCCTTCTTTACCGACTAACTGATGATACAATGCCATATAAACCTCGTAGGAGGAATCTATTTTCTCTTGCCCTTCTCCAACAGACGTTATTTTGGTCATAAACTTCTTGAATGGTTTGAAGTCCTGAACCATAGTCTGGTCTATGAGGATATTACGGTCTGCCAGATAAAGAATTTTTTTCTTCGCTCCACTTTTATGGAGGCGATGGATAATTTGAAATGCCGTAAAAGTCTTTCCTGTTCCTGTAGCCATCACTACAAGGACGCGTTGTTGCCCCTTTACAATGGCTTCTACGGTACGGTCTACAGCAATGCGTTGATAGTACCTTGGCTCATGACTGTGGGCATCATAATAGAAAGGAGTTTCTATGATGTGCAGTTCGTCAGATGTATAATTCTTGAATGCAAGATAGCGGTTATACAATTCATCTTCTGTAGGGAAATCTTCTAACTTGATTTCAGTTTCCTTTCCTGTAATAAAATCGTGCTCCAAAAAGGCATCTCCATTACTTGAGTAGGCAAATTTCAAGTCAAGAATTAAGGCATACTCAATAGCTTGTTGCATACCTGCTCCTATCGAGTGCTTGTTGTCTTTAGCTTCAACCACTGCGATAGGTTTATCATTATGATATAACAGATAATCCGCTTTTTTACCTTCGGCTACCGAGTGCTGATTGCCAACAACAAGCACTCTACCATCTGTAAAATAGTACTCTTCACGCATATTCACGCTTACTACCCACCCTTTTTGCTGGAGGGCAGGAGTAATGAATAATGTGCGTATTTCTTGTTCCTTAAGGTCTTTCTTGTTTACTTCCATGGCTATAAATCATTTATGATTTAAACTGCTTACAATCAAATCCTTCACGTCTATCTCAAGAGCGTTTGCTATTTCGTTGAGTGTTTTAAGGTCAGGTTGAACAGAATTACTACACCATTTACTCACAGTACAATTGGATTTCCCAATTTGCCTTGCAAGCCATTTCCCCGTTTTTTGCTGTTCAGCAAGCACTACTTTAAGTCTATTGAAATAACCCATAGAGTAAAATGTTTTAATTCTACAGCAAATTTATAGATTATATTTTAGAGTATTAAACTTCCGATAATAAAATACGATATTCTATATGCGTATTTTTTAGTCGTTATACATTAGTTCTCTGAAAAGTAAGTCCACTTTCTTTTATTGCCCATCTCTCGCTTGCCAATACTTACTAATCTTGCTATTTCAGAGCATCTTATTGCAAAGATAGTGAATTAATTCTGTTTGAAAATTAAAGATGTATGAATAACCCGGCAAACTGTAAAATGGCAATGTGTCAAAATGTATTTCCAAATCGGCGAGAATTGAGAATTTGAAAGGATGACATCCCAATGAACTGTTTTTTCAAATCTCAGGAAGCAGAAATAATGTTATTTACCTGTCATACAACAAAATACACCAATTATTTGCATCTCTGTATTTTCTTATTCTAGCGGTTTTGAAGACGAATTTACCCGAACTTATTGGGAGATGGGTGAAATCATGCCGACGTTTTTAGGGAATCTTATAAGCATTTTGCAGAAAATGCTTCGACATTCTGCGGAAAATAACGACAAGATTGGGAAAAAATGACAGCAAGATCTGAGTGAACAACAGGATAGAACGGGCTTCTTATGGATAAATCCGGTATAAAGATTCAAATTCTTACTCTAGAATGTACTAAATTGAAATTTTTGAATTTATCAAATAGCTGATTTATTTATCATTTTGACAAGAAAAATCATGCACAAGGCAAAATGTGACAAGAGGGCTATTACACAAAGACAAAGAGGGTGCCTGTCAATCTACGTACGATTATGACAGGCACCCTCTGAATTTATTCTTCGGCAGACACTTTCATCTGACAGGCTTTACAGTCAAACTGCAAACGGAAACGACGACCATCGGAACTTACCAGATAATAAGGTTCACGATACGGCGAACGTACCTTGTGATGTACCGGACACCAACCCATACTGTAACGGATGCAATGCTTGCAGAACATCAGTACAGCCTGCTCTGGGGCTTCTTTCTCAAAAGCTGGAGCTATCTGTTTCACCCCGTGCGACTGGTAGAAGGAATAAGCCTGCTTGTTCATCACGTTGCCCAGATAAGTCAATTCGGAAACCGGAAAAGAATGAGCGGTAGGCTGCATCTTCACTTCCATTCTATGGTAACAGATTCTGCGGGCCTCCAGCAACTTTTCCACAGTGCGCCTGCGGAGCTCCGACAATTCGGAAGAAGGGATGAACCAGTTTTCCGACAGGTTGATGACAATCTCTTCTGCCTCAAACGGTGTATTGCCCAGTTTAGACAACTGGTTCTTCAGGTTGTCGGTCTGCGGAGTTCTTGCCAGTTCTTTTTCACGCGGCAGTGAAAGGCTTACCTGATTGGCATCTTCGTCGGTAAAAGTCAACGTAAACCCAAAGGCGTTCTCTTCCAGTGCTATCTGAACAGCTATCTTCCGCTCTGCCGATTTCTTCTGCATCACCCGTTCAAACTCTTGGTCAAAGTTACGATACAGGGTAGTCTTGGGCTTCACCCTTGGCATCTCCTGCGGAAACAGTTTGTTATTTTCCACACGGTTCACACGAAAGCCCTGCAGTTTTCCCTGCTCGTCCAGGAAGCACACGCCATCGCCATTGCTGAAAGGCTTCACTCCGGCTACCGTGAGATAATTGCCACGGATTTCTTTTACTGTACCCATCACCTCTCCCAACGATTTCGGGGTGTCGAAAGAGAAGATGCCCGGATTACGCCCGTGTACGAAATAGTCGGTAAAACCTCGGCTGAAACTCTTGTCAAGCTGAGGGCGGAACTGCAAGGTCACCTTTCCGGAAGAGGCACGGCAATACTCCTTGCGACGCTTCAAGATGGCATCCAACTTCTGTCGGTAGTAGGCAGTCACATTCTTTACATATGACACATCCTTCAACCGGCCTTCAATCTTGAGCGAAGAAGCACCGGCATCCAGCAAGGCCTCCAGATTTTCGCTCTGGTTCATATCTTTCAGCGAAAGCAGATGCTTATTCTTGGCAATCACCTTTCCGTCGGCATCTACCAGGTCGAATCCCAGGCGGCAGAACTGCGCACATTCTCCACGATTGGCACTGCGGCCATAACAAGCCTGACTCACATAGCACTGTCCGCTATAGCTTACACACAAGGCGCCGTGCACAAACACTTCCAACGGAGTGTCGGGACAAGTCTGATGAATCTTCCCGATTTCCTCCAAGGTCAGTTCACGGGCCAGCACCACTTGCTTGAAACCAGCCTCAGCCAAGAACTTCACCTTTTGTGGAGTACGGTTGTCCATCTGCGTGCTGGCATGGAGCGGAATGGGCGGCAGGTTCAGACGAGTGATTCCCATATCCTGTACAATCAGTGCATCCACACCGGCACGGTAGAGGTCCCAAATCATCGCTTCGGTATCAGCCAGTTCCTCATCACGAAGAATGGTGTTTACCGTAACATAAATCTTCACATGATAAATATGTGCATACTTCACCAGCTCGGCAATATCTTCCAGGGTATTTCCGGCTGCGGCACGTGCGCCAAAGCGCGGCGCTCCGATATAGATGGCATCAGCACCATGATTGACGGCTTCAATGCCACACTCTAAATTCTTGGCAGGAGCCAACAGTTCAATAGGACGTTGCTTTATCATTATTTAATTTCGTTTATATCGTAAGGGGTTTCTTGATATACATAATAGTTGAGCCAGTTGGAGAACAGCAGGTTGGCAGTACTTCTCCACCGCACCAAAGGGCCTTGCTCCGGATCATCGTGGCGGTAATAGTTTTCCGGCACATCTATCTCCAGCCCTTTGTCCCGGTCGCGGCGATACTCGGTATCCAGCGTATAAGGCGAGTATTCCGAATGTCCGGTCACGAAAAACTCCCGTCCGCCACGTGCCATCACCATGTGTACTCCAGACTCCTTGGACTCTGAAATGACTTGAAGCTCCGGACAACGGTCGATGTCTGCTCTACGTATTTCCGTGTGGCGGCTATGAGGAACATAAAACTCATCATCAAAACCTCGGAAAATAGGCAACTGATGGAAACCGCTACATACTTCGTGGCGGAATATACCAAACTTCTTCTTCTCCAGCGGATATTTAGGAACTCCATAATGATGGTACAGCCCGGCTTGAGCCGCCCAGCAGATATAGAAAGTAGAAGTGACATGAGTACGGGTCCAGTCAAACACCGACTGAATCTCTTCCCAATAATTCACATCTTCAAAATCAAGATGCTCCACCGGCGCTCCGGTGATAATCATTCCATCAAACTTCTCCTCCTTCAATTCATCAAAATCATGATAAAAAGCCTTCATGTGCTCTATCGGTGTATTTTTGGAGGTATGGCTCTTCAGTTTCATAAACGACACCTCTATCTGAAGCGGAGAGTTAGACAACAGACGCACCAGGTCGGTTTCCGTAGTAATCTTGATAGGCATCAGATTGAGAATCACGATACGCAGCGGACGGATGTCCTGGGCGCTGGCACGAGAATGATCAAAGACAAAGATGTTCTCTTCCTTCAACAATTCAATGGCAGGAAGTTTATCGGGTAAGTTTAATGGCATTGCAATATGATTGTTTTCTAAAAGTTTTTTGCAAAAGTATGAAATTCTTCAGAATAAACATAAGAAGGAATGGCAGTACTTATGGAAAAGTATCCGTATGCCGACACTTTTCCACAGGTACTGCCATTGTTTTCCTTGCAGCCGGTTACAGCCGGTTCTTATAGACTGCAGCCATCAGTTTCTGATACCGATTCTCCAGTTCCATGTAGGCTTGCAGATTCCGGTACACATTGTCTGCCTCCGTATAATAGTCGATGATGGACAGCTGCCCTACCATCACTGCTTCTTTCAACATATCCAGCGTTTCGTACATCAACGGCACATCGTAAGCCTGCATCGCCTCCTGCAGCTGACAGATTTCGTTGAACTGGCTCTGTACGGCTGCTTCTGCCTGCAGACGAGCGTGTTCAAACTGCAACTGAGTGCTGACAGCCTGTGCTTTGGCTATCTGCACTTTCTTACGGTTGGAAAACAGCGGCAAACTACCTCCTATCAGGAAACCGTGGTTCTTTTCGTGCAAAGCCGTATTTCTGCGGTATCCCACCTCCAACTTCGGCAACCAGTTCTGACGGTTCACCGCCAGGTTCTTTTCGGCAGCCTGTATCGCTGTCTCGGCAGCCTGCAAGTCAGCGTCCTTATTCATCACCTCATCATAAAGTGCCGAATAATTACGCAGAGCATCCACTTCCGGATATTCGGTGGAAGAGAACGAGATAGGATGATTGCCGTTCATCATCAACAAACTCTGAAGAGAGGTACGGTGAGCCGCATTGTTCTGCGCCACTTCTGTCTGCACATTCATGCGCTCCATCTTGATTTTATTCACTTCCAATATGCCGGCATCCCCTTCTTCCAGACGTTTCAGATACAGTTCCAACAGTTCGTCGGTATTCTTCTTCCGCTCTTTAAGCAACACCTCTTTCCGGTTCAGCAACACCATGTCCAGACACAAGTTCTTTGCCTCCAGCAACAAGTTTCTGCGGAAAGCCTCCTGCTGCCAATTCAACACCCGATGCTGCAACTTTCCCGACCGGTGGCGCACTGCATACACCGTCGGGAAATCGAATGACTGGCTGACTACAAATTCAGAACTTGCCACCCCATCGGTATTCTTGGCAAAAAACGGACTGTAGGAAACCGAAAGGTCATTCAAACTGTTGACCGACTGCACTTCCATCATGGCAGCTTTAGTATTTTGCAACTGCGCCTGCAAAGAGAGATTATGCTGCTCTATCTGCTGCAGCACCTCCTCAATGCGCTGCGCCTGCACCGCTGAAGCAAGCATCAGGCACAGCATCCCTATCTGATATCTTATTTTCATCTTATTCCTCCTTTTCTTTTTAATCTACATTCTTTTGTCTGCCGTGCATCAGTTCATATACGATAGGAACGATGAAAGCATTGAGGAAAGTGGAAGTGAGCAGACCGCCCAAAATCACTTTCGCCATCGGACTCTGGATTTCATTTCCCGGCAAATCGCCACGCAAAGCCAACGGAATCAAGGCTAAAGCCGAAGATAATGCCGTCATCAATATAGGATTCAAGCGGTCGAGCGAACCGTTTATGATGCACTCACGAAGTCCCATCTGCTTTTCTTCACGCAACAGATTGTAATGGCTAATCAGCAACATCCCGTTACGGGTGGCAATACCAAACAAGGAAATGAAACCGATAATGGCCGGAATACTTACTTCACCCGAAGTGAGCCATAGGGCAAACACTCCACCAATCAATGCCAAAGGCAGATTCAACAAGATAACTCCACTCTGAGCCGCATTCTTAAACTGAACATACAACAACAGGAATATCACTACGATACTCATCATAGAAGTCAACAGCAAAATACGACTGGCAGCCTGCTCGCTTTCAAACTGACCGCCATATTCTATGTGATAGCCTTCCGGCAAATGGATGTCACGGTCAATACGCTCCTGGATGTCATTGACTACTCCACGAAGGTCCCGGCCGCTGGTGTTGGCAGAAATGACAATCTTGCGCTTCACATTCTCACGGTTGATGGTGTTCGGCCCCATCGAAGAAACCACATCAGCCACATAGGTCAGCGGAATCTTACGGCCTTCGGCATCGTCAATCATCAGTTCCTTGATACGCTCCATCGAACGGCGGTTATCCTCCGAAGCACGCACCACCAAGTTAAACGAACGTCCTTTTTCATAAACCTGCGAAACCACTTCTCCTGCCATATTCACCGTTACAAACTCATTAAACTGCGGCAAGGAAATGCCATAACGCGCCAACATCTCACGACGAGGAACGATTTTCAGCTCCGGACGCTCTATCTGCTGCTCCACATTCAAGTCGGCGATACCTTCCACATCCGATACCAATGCCTTGATTTCATTGCCAATGGCAAACATCCGGTTCAAATCGTCGCCAAAAAGTTTGATGGCTATATTGGCCTGAGTACCGCTCAGCATCGCATCAATACGATGGCTGATGGGTTGCCCAATCTCAATATTGGCACCGGTCAAGACCGACAGCTTATGACGAACCTCCTCAAGCACCTCCGCGTGAGAACGGTCGGCCAGTTCAAAAGGCGCTTCTATTTCCGATACATTTACTCCCAATGCATGCTCGTCTAGTTCGGCACGGCCGGTCTTTCTCGCCACAGTCTGTATTTCTGGAACTGTAAGCAGCAGCTCTTCTGCCTGACGGCCTATCTTGTCTGATTCCTCCAAAGAGATACCCGGCATGGAGCTGACATTGATGGTAAAAGACCCTTCATTGAAAGGCGGAAGAAAACTGTGACCCAACGAAGTGAATGCTCCTAAAGCTACCAGCAGCAAAACCACCGTACCTCCCAATACTGTTTTCTTGTTCGACAAAGCCCAACGCAGACTG
Source organism: Phocaeicola sp. (assembly GCA_029257865.1). Lineage (GTDB taxonomy): Bacteria > Bacteroidota > Bacteroidia > Bacteroidales > Bacteroidaceae > Phocaeicola. The sequence goes on along the minus strand of JARIAN010000073.1, from coordinate 13,599 downwards.
CATTCGTAATACTTCTTCATCCATACAGCCAGGAAGGCTTCCTTAGGCAAAACCTTTCCTGTGGAATTACCCAACAGATAGCTGCACAGCACCGGAGTCAGCGTAAGAGCCACTATAGTAGAGGCAAACAGTGAAACAATGAAGGCAATGCCTAGCGGTACCAACATGCGCCCTTCCATACCACTCAAGAAGAAAAGCGGCACGAAACTGACTACAATAATCAACGTGGAATTCAGGATAGGCATACGCACCTCACGCGATGCATCGAACACGACACTCAGCACCGGACGGCGCTCCCCTTCGGGCAACAGACTGTTCCTGCGCAAATGTTTCCATACGTTTTCCACATCCACAATGGCATCGTCCACCAAAGACCCGATGGCAATAGCCATACCACCCAAACTCATCGTATTGATACTCAACCCTAAATAGTGCAGCACCAAGATGGCTACTACCAAAGCCAACGGCAAGGTGGCCAACGAAATTACGGTAGTACGCACATTGGCAAGGAAGAGGAAGAGTACAATCACCACAAAGACAGCACCTTCATACAACGAGCTCTGCACGTTGCCGATAGAACTTTCGATGAAACGCGACTGACGGAACACATCGGTAGAGATTTTTACATCTGCCGGCAGGTTCTTCTGCAAATCGGCCAAGGCAGCCTCCAGTTTCTCTGTCAGTTCAATGGTTCCGGTATTGAGTTGCTTGGTCACTGTAACCAATACGGCAGGCTTTCCTTTTTCCGAAGCCAGACCCAATTTGGGTTGCTGAGCCCCTACCTTCACATCTGCAATATCTTCCAGCATCACAGGCACTCCGTTTACACGCTTCACCATCGAACGAGCCATCTGGCCGACCTCTTCAGTAGAAATGACTCCGCGCACAATGTATTCATTGCCATATTCATAGATAACACCTCCATTGGTATTCTGATTCATGTTGCGCGTCACTGCCAATACTTCGGGAAGTGTTACTCCGTAATGTTTCATGCGCTCCGGATGCAACAAAATCTGATATTCTTTAATGTCACCTCCCAATACAGCCACCTGAGCAACTCCCCCTGTTGATAACAGGCGAGGACGGATGGTCCAGTCGGCCAAGGTTCTTAAATCTAACATGGAAGTGGAATCGGCGGTAAGCCCTACTATCAGAAGTTCTCCCAAGATGGAAGACTGAGGTCCTAAAGTGGGTTTGCCTACATTACCCGGCAAGTCCTCTGAAGCGGCAGCCAGCTTCTCCGATACAATCTGACGTGCCAGATAAACATCTGTATCCCAGTCAAACTCCACCCATATCACAGAAAATCCATTGGTAGACGACGAACGCACACGACGCACTCCTGTTGCCCCGTTCACCGCTGTTTCCAAGGGAAAAGTCACCAACTGCTCTACTTCCTCGGCAGCCATACCTCCAGCCTCGGTCATCACCACTACCGTGGGGGCATTCAAGTCTGGAAACACATCTACTTCTGTATGAAAAGCCGTATAGGTTCCACCTATCAGCAGCAATACAGAAGCCACTAGAACCAACAGACGGTTCTGCAAGGAAAAATGTATGATTTTATTCAGCATAACAATAATGAACAATCGAAAATTAATGATTATGTGTATGCCCCGGAATGGCATTCGAAGCCGAAGCCAGTTTCACATGGACCGCTCCCTGTGTGACAATTTTCTCTCCTCCCCTCAAGCCAGCAAGAATTTCTACCGCCTCTCCATTTGAAGTTCCTACTTTCACCTCCAGTTTCTTATAGCACGATTCATCCAACTGCTGATAAACGAAATGTACTCCTTGCTCTTCGGTCAATGCACTTACCGGCAGCGAAATGACTCCGCTACGTTCCTGCCCCAACAGATAGACTTCGGCAAAAGTGCCCGGAAGCAAGTCGCCACAGTTATCCAGTTCAAAAGTAACCGGAAGGTAAAAAGAGTTGTCGGATGCACTCTTGCCAAACGACAACAACTTGCCATTTAGGTCTTCCAGACGATATACTTTCTCACTATACGACAAACGGAAATGAGCCGAAGAAACTCTGCGCAACGCCGGATAGAAGCGTTCCGACACATCGGCGCGAAGCTGCATCTTCTTGTTGCGGGTTACACTGAACAGAGGCTGTCCCATATTCACATAATCTCCTTCCTTAACCAGACAAATCTTGATATAGCCGGTCAACGGAGAAGATACACTCACTCCTTTTCCGTTCCTTCCCGGAGAAAGAGCCTCGTATGCAATACGAGCATTCTCGTATTTTTCTTTCAACCCATTAAACTCTTTCTGAGAAACAATTCTCTTTTCGACCAATTTGGCAGCACGTTCATATTCCATACGGGCTGTTTCGTAAGCCACCCGTGCACGCTTCACCGGGTCACCATCCTGTAATTTGTCGGCAGAGATTGTCATCAGTCCGGCACCTGTTGAAACAGCTGTTCCCTCAGTCAAAGCCCGTGAAAAAGAAACTACTCCGGAAACATTGGCCACTACCGTCGTTTCCTCCCCTTGAGCCGACAGCAACTGTCCGCTGGCTTCAATCACTTCTCTGAAAACGCTCGGTTGAATCTCTTCTACCTTTATTCCGGCAGCCTCAGCCTTCTCCGGCTTCAATATAATTTCATCGGTATGCCCTTCTTCATGAGCATGCCCCTCTGACAACAACTCTTCTTCGTGATGATGCAACTCTCCCTCATGGTCATGGTGTGCATGACCTCCACAGGCACACAGCAATGCAATCATTGCTGAAATGCCCATCCATAAATGATATTTCATAATGTAATAAAATTTGATTGTCCATACTGCACCAGGCAGCATGCATTGCTAAATTGATACTTTCTGCTGCAACACTTTACAGCCCGCAGATTTCTGTTACACAATCTGCCTCTCTTAATATCAATCAGCAACAAGGAGGTGCACGAAGTCCTATTGCCCGTAGCACATGACGGGCATGCAACCGCTCTATATAGACCGTTTCAAGATTGAGAGCTTTCAGTGGTATCCCCACCAACAAACGAACAGCTTCGTAAAGCGGATATAAGATACTGAAAAAAGTATATCCCGGTTCTACACTTACTTCCTGATGAATTGGTGAAGTAACCTGAAAATGAGTGATGCATCCTGCACTGCATGAATGAGAGTCGGCATCATCGCTATGATGCATTCCTTCTGCTCCACTTGTCATACAGGCTTCAGTCAAAGAATGGCCAACTAAATCGGCACGCATACAGAAACGCTCGGAATGGTGATGATGAGGAAATACGGCAGCAGCCTGCATCAATACACAGACCAACAACAACAAGTATGCCTTCATTTCCTTTTTCATTTGCAATGCGATATTTATCTTTCCGATTCATTGGCAAATTTACAAAAAAAATCCGAATGGGAAAAACAACTCGTCTCCCCCCTGTCCGGAATAAAAAAGCTCCGGTTCCATACATTGCCGGAACCGGAGCTTTATATCTTTTCTTCAAAGAATCAATTACTTGCAGTTACCTGCGCAGCGAGGCTTAATCTGTTTGAAGAAATCATTACCCTTGTTGTCTACCAAGATGAATGCAGGGAAGTTTTCCACTTCAATTTTCCAGATAGCTTCCATACCCAATTCAGGATATTCCACACATTCAATGCTCTTGATGTTGTTCTGTGCAAGAATAGCAGCAGGACCACCGATAGAACCCAAGTAGAAACCACCGTGAGCCTTACAAGCATCGGTAACAGCCTGGCTACGGTTACCCTTAGCCAACATAATCATGCTACCACCATGACTCTGGAACAAGTCAACGTATGGGTCCATACGTCCTGCAGTAGTAGGGCCCATTGAACCACAAGCCATTCCCTGTGGAGTCTTGGCAGGACCTGCATAATAGATAGGATGGTTCTTGATGTATTCTGGCAACTCTTCACCACGGTCCAAACGTTCTTTCAGTTTAGCGTGAGCAATATCACGGCCTACAATGATAGTACCGTTCAATGACAGACGAGTAGCTACAGGATATTTATCCAGTTCAGCCAAAATCTCCGGCATAGGACGGTTCAAGTCAATGCGTACGGCATTACCTTCACCAGCCTGACGCAATTCAGCAGGAATCAATTCACCTGGGTTTGAATCCAACTTTTCAATCCAGATACCATCTTTGTTGATTTTACAACGGATATTACGGTCGGCTGAGCAAGAAACTCCCAAACCTACAGGACAAGAAGCTCCATGACGAGGCAAACGGATGATACGTACATCGTGTGCATAATACTTACCGCCGAACTGAGCACCCAAACCAATGCGATGAGCTTCTTCAAGTACCTGCTTTTCCAGTTCGATATCACGGAAAGCACGTCCGTATTCATTGCCGGTAGTAGGCAAATTGTCATAAAAACGAGTAGAAGCCAATTTCACGGTAAGCAAGTTCTTCTCTGCAGAAGTACCGCCAATCACAAATGCAATATGATAAGGAGGACAAGCAGCAGTACCCAAAGTCTTCATCTTTTCTACCAGGAATGGAACCAAAGTAGCAGGATTCAAGATAGCCTTTGTTTCCTGATAAAGATAAGTCTTGTTGGCAGAGCCACCACCCTTAGTTACGCACAAGAATTCATATTCCATACCCTGAGTAGCTTCTAGGTCAATCTGTGCCGGAAGGTTGCAGCGAGTGTTCACTTCATCGTACATATTTAACGGAGCGTTCTGAGAGTAGCGCAAGTTTTCTTCTGTATAAGTCTTATAGACACCCAATGACAGAGCTTCTTCATCACAGTATCCAGTCCACACCTGCTGACCTTTTTCACCATGAATAATAGCAGTACCGGTATCCTGACAGAATGGAAGTACTCCTTTGGCTGCAACTTCTGCATTACGCAAGAAAGTCAATGCCACATACTTATCATTGTCAGTAGCTTCAGGATCGCTCAAAATCTTAGCTACCTGTTCATTGTGAGAACGACGCAGCATAAAAGAAACATCGCGGAATGCCGCATTAGCCATTGCAGTCAGACCTTCCTTTTCAATCTTCAGGATAGGTTTTCCTTCAAACTCGCTTACTGATACATAATCTTTAGTAAGCAAATAGTATTCAGTTGTATCATGTCCGTGTTCGAACATCGGCTGATACTTGAATTCAGGTGTTGCCATATATCTAATTATTAATGGTTAGTTATTGTGAGCAAAGTTACAAAGTATTATTGAAATTTTTCCTTAATCACGAAAAATATTTATTGTGTTTCCCCATCTCCTCTTTCAAGACAAAAAAATGGCAAGGAAGATTACACGCATCACTGCGTCTATCTTCCTTGCACTTAATTATAAAAAAAATGTGAATTATAGAAGTCCGGACCAGATTCCCATCTAATCCTACTTATCCATATTAAATCATGTCATCATAAGTCTGATAGAGGAAATCATTATAAGGATACTTCTGCACATGCAGTTCTCTCACCTTATTATAGATTACCTCACGGAGTTCATCAATGTTGGTCTTTTCCCTAGCTGAGATAAAGATACAGTTATCATTCATCTTAGCCATCCACGTATTCATCAGTTCTTCCAACGAGATGTTCTCTTTTGTTTTCGGAGTCAAATCATCTTCAGCTTTCTCCACATAACTATATGCATCAATCTTATTGAAGATAATCATCACCGGTTTCTCTCCTGCGCCTAAGTCGGCAACAGTTTTTTCCACCACCTTTATCTGGTCTTCAAATTCCGGATGAGAAATATCCACCACATGCAGCAGCAAATCGGCTTCTCTCACCTCATCCAGAGTAGACTTGAACGAATCGACCAAGTCTGTAGGCAACTTACGGATGAAACCTACGGTGTCTGAAAGCAGAAACGGAAGATTGTCGATAATGACTTTACGTACGGTAGTATCCAATGTAGCAAACAACTTGTTTTCTGCAAAAACCTCACTTTTTGAAAGGAGGTTCATCAATGTAGACTTACCCACATTGGTATATCCCACCAAAGCCACACGAATCAGTCGTCCACGGTTCTTACGTTGGGTAGATTTCTGCGTATCAATATCTGCCAGTCGCTGTTTCAAGAGCGACATTCGGTTCAATATTATACGACGGTCCATTTCCAACTGCGTTTCACCCGGACCACGAAGACCTACCGAACCTTTACCACCTCCGGCACCGGAGCCGCCTCCTTGACGTTCAAGGTGTGTCCACAATCGCTGCAAACGAGGCAACATATATTTATATTGCGCCAATTCCACCTGCGTTTTAGCACTGGCAGTCTGCGCTCTCATGGCAAAAATATCAAGAATAAGAGAAGTACGGTCCAAAATCTTCACCTTCAGTTCGTTTTCAATATTACGAATCTGCTTGGCAGAAAGTTCATCATCAAAAATCACCATACCTATTTCGGTTTCTTCTTCCTCATTCTGCAAATCCAAGAATTCCTTAATCTCCTGGAGTTTTCCTTTTCCTACATAAGTAACCGAACTTGGCCCATCCAGTTTCTGAGTAAACCGCTTCACCACTTCTGCTCCGGCTGTTTCTGCAAGGAATGCCAATTCATCTAGGTATTCATTGGTTTTACGTTCATTCTGAGTCTGGGTTATCAACCCCACCAGCACAGCCTTCTCAGTCTGAGCTTCTGATATCACAAATTCTTTCATTCGGTATTTACATAATTCTATATTGCAAATATAGGAAAAAAAAAGCATTTATGTACAATAATAACCCTTTATTATACTATCTTCGACTCTATAATAGCATTAAAAAAACTAAATTTGTTCAACTTTAACAACCTAGGTTGTCATTAACCTACCTAAAAACACCTTTTATGAAAAAATTAAGCTATTGGATGTTGCTGATTCTTTCTCTGTTTTCCGCATCAGCAACCAATGCCCGTGACAAGAAACAGAATTCTACTTCTACCGAACAGACTACCGGTGCCCAAGATCGTGCTCTGTGGGTAAAATGTCTTTGGAAAATCTCATATCCGGTCATCCATAACCTGGCAGAAGGAACCTTGCACAAAAACATGCCAGTAGAGGCTTCTCCAACCTATGAACTGGAACCTGAAAAGATGACTTACCTGGAAGCCTTAGGACGTACACTGGCCGGTGTTGCTCCATGGCTGGCTCTGCCGGATGACAATACAGAAGAGGGCAAACTCCGCAAGCAAATGAGAGAAGAAGTGCTGAAGGGACTAAAGAATGCTGTCGACCCTAATTCTCCAGATAAAATCAATTTTGGCGACTATCCGCAACCAATTGTAGACGCTGCCTATCTGGTACATGCTTTCCTGCGCGCTCCTAATGCCTTATGGGAGCCACTAGACCAAGTTACCAAAGACAGATACATCACTTCTTTAAAATCTTTACGCGACCGTACTGGAGCCTATAACAACTGGCTGCTCTTTACCGGATTGACCGAAGCGTTTCTCTTACAACAAGGTGCCCAGTCGGATCCTTTCCGCACGATGATTGCCAAAAACAAAGTTAAGGAATGGTATGTAGGTGACGGATGGTATTGCGACGGACCTAAATTCAGCATGGACAACTATAATTCGTATGTAATGCATCCTATGATGGTGGCTATGTTGGAAACCTTGCTTCCTTCACACAAAGCATCTCAAGCTGAATATGAAGAAGCACTAAAAAGAATGGTCCGTCATGCCGAGTTCTGCGAACGCATTATCGGTCCTGATGGCACTTATCCTGCATTTGGACGCTCTGTAACCTACCGTACTGCAGCATTCCAATCATTGGCAGATGCTGCTCTTAGAGAGAAATTACCTTCATTCATCGCCCCGGCACAAGTCCGCTGTGCATTGACCGCCGTACACCGCAATATGTATGAAGGTGACCAAAATTTTGACAAGGACGGATGGTTGGTACTTGGATTCAACGGACACCAGCCAGAATGTGCCGATGTATATACCTCTACCGGAAGTCTATATATGGCTACATTAAGTTTCCTTCCCCTCGGTCTACCTGCTGACAATTCTTTCTGGACCGACAAGGCTGCTGACTGGACAACTAAAAAAGCATGGAAAGGGGAAACATTGCGTAAGGACTACAAAGTTACTTATTAATATTAATAGTGTGTAACTCTACAAGAGAGGGGATACCAACACATATCAGTCGGTATCCCCTCTCCTTTATTATCTCCTTCTACACACTTTACTTGCTTCAAAGAACATTTCTTATTTCAATAGCCTAACCAACTCGTCAACACTTATGTTAAGTTCTTTTGCTATATCTTCATTAATCATACCTTGTCTTTTGAAAAGGTTTATCATGTGTAATATCATATTATCCTTCTGATTCAATTCCTGGTCCTTCTGATTCAATTCCTGGTTTTTCAGTTCTATTTCTTGATTCTTCATCATGATGGTAGTATCTCTAGACTCTATTTCCGACAAGATTTCATCTTCCACCTCCATGTCCCTTCTCACTTCCGGTGCAACGGCAGCCTTTATCAAACGGTCTACCACCAATTGTTCTTCTACCTCCAGACCGCTTTCATCTATCTCCATGATATGTTCATTACTCTTTACACAATAGCTCTGATCGAAAACCTGAAGCAAACGTTCCAGTCTGTTCCTTACCTTCCCATTAAGATAAGGAATCTGTATGATAATGCTGTCGTGCGTAAGACTCTCAATAAATGGGTCGGGCACCCCTGTTTCTATAGGGTTTGAGTTATAGTCAAGGTATCTTCGTCTGACATACACCACAGGTTCTTGCAAGTCTCCCAGTTTATGCCCCAATATATATATAGATACAATAGGCAAGCCATATCCTTTAGGATTGATATCCTTGTCTGGAATATTCTTCTTGTTAATGTATTGACTTCCCAAATACTGTCTGAAGCGCAAAGTTTCTGTTACTAGCCAAGTCTTCTGTAGTTCTACAAGAATCAACTGTGTACTTCCGTCTTCATTCCTTATAGTTGCAGCAAAGTCTATTCTCATCATTGAGATTCGTCTTTGTGTCACCCCAGTATATTCATGAGGGCGCATTTCCAGTTTGATGATTTCCTTTTGCAGAAGTGCAGAAAGCATAATCTTGGCCACCCTTTCATCTTCCATCATATACTTGAATACAGAATCGTATATAGGATTTGCTATCAGTACCATAAAAACTCCTTTCTTTTTATTGAGACATATTTTATTGTAACTTCGTAAAGATACACAATCTTTCTTATACTACAAAACGGGAAGAACGGCACAGCAAGATATCTTTACGATATAAAAAGAATAAGGATGCATCCGCTTTTCGGACACATCCTCATTCTTTTTACTCTCTTGTATCAAACTTTGCTATACTGGAGATTAATATCCTGGGTTCTGCTGACCTTCTAAGTGAGGGTTGGTCTGCATTTCTGCTGAAGGGATAGGCCATACCAAACGATAATCACCTATCTCATACTTTAGACCTTTACCATTCACAGCTAAGATTGATTCTATAGATGGATTTTCTGGGTGTTTGACACCACGTTGAAAACCAATGCCCCAACGACGGATATCACTCAAACGAAAACCTTCCCCTAACAATTCTTTCTGTCTTTCTTTACGCACTTCATCCACAAGTTCTTGTCCTGAATACGAAACCTTTTGATAGCCCTTTATACGCTTTACTCGCAATTCGTTCAAATATTTATTAGCCTTAGCTGGTTCTAATTGGCATGCTGCCTCAGCAGCTACCAAATACATTTCAGCAATACGGAAAGGTTTAGTCATATTTTGAAAATTCGGTTTGCTACCAACTTTCAATGCTTCGTTTCCCGGGTATTTATTAAAGACAAAAGTTTCTATTTTTGCCCCCTCTACCTCCAATCTCCATTTTGTAAAATAAACTTTCTTACGAATATCTTCATCATTATATAAAGACAATGTCTCATGAGAAGGAATATAGTCAGCATTATTCAATTCAGTAGACAAATATGCTCCACCAATAGACTCACTCAACTCCTGACTGCTCATAAACGGACGTAAGATTGCTTCTGAACTTTTATCTTCCTTCCACATCCTTTCAAAATCAGTAAACTCAGCTAAATGATAAATATTAGCTGCAATAACCTCTTCAGCCTTTTTAAGAGCAAGTGAGTTATTCCCTTTTCCCAAAGCTATTCTAGCTTGCAAAGCTAAAACAGCAAAAGAAGATAAATAAGCTGCATCTGGAACAAGATTTTCCTTGTGCTTTTCCTCATAAGCCTTAAAGGTGCTATAAGCATCTTCCAAATCTTGATTAATAAAACCATAAATTTCATCCTGTGTACTACGACTTGGATATTGGCTTGTATCTCCTGTTGGATAATATACCTTCACAATAGGAATACCTTTCCCTATACTATTGGCATTTTCTTTTGTATAAATACTACAGAAACGATCAACGAGACAATAATATGTATAGGCTCGAACAAATTTGGCTTCACCTTCATATCTATTCAATGCAAGCAGATCTTCACCTCCCAACACATTGCCAACTCTCATTTTTTCAATAGATGACAACAAATAGTTTGCAGAAGTAATTACAGAGTAACATGAAGACCAATACGATTCAATATCACGATCTGCAGAAGTAAAAATACCTGCATGAATAACTCCATTACGATTGCCATTTGTCATAATAGCTTGAAACTGATCTGCCTGTAAATCTGTCTTATAGATATAACCACCATTAGTTAAACTTCTCAGACTTTCATACAGACCATTTCTGAAACGAGACACATCATTTAAAGACTGGATGGCTGTTGCATCATCCAGTGCTCCTACTGGAGACTTGTCCATGTCACACGAAGTAGTGAGCACAGAACTAGCCAAGCATATTGCAAAAAATATTTTTTTCATATTCGATGATCTAAATTAATTAAAATGTCAATTCAACACCAAAAACAAACTGTTTGGTATTTGGATAACCAAACTTCACTAAGTTTCTGTCTGGTTCTGGATCATACCCACTAAATTTAGTAATGGTCCACAAGTTACGACCTGTAAAGAATACATTGAATCCTTGTACAAAATGTGTATATTTCAACCATTTTTCAGGGAATGCATACTGAACAGTCAAGTTTTTCAAACGTACAAAGGATGCATTTTCAACTAAATGATCATCAAATTGAATAGCTTCACTTACTGCCGGGATATCAGTAACTTGACCTGGTTCAGTCCACATATTCAACATTTCTTTGGTTTGATTAAATTGCGTTGCCATTCCAGGATTTTCCAAGAAGAAACGGTCATTACTTGTCATAAACTTCTTGGCAGCCCATGCAAAGTCTGTACTGATACGTAAACCTTTCCACATGATTTCTGTACCAAAACCACCAGTCCAAGGAGCATAACGATCTTTTCCTAGCAAAACTGCATCACGCTCCTCATTGAATACTTTCGTTTCCTTGCCATCTTTGTCTAACCATATCTGCTTACCATCACTTGGATCGACTCCCGCTCTACGTACAGCATATAGTTCACCCACAGAATGTCCAACTTTATACATCAGACCATAATCAGGTAATGCGTATTCATCACGTCCATTAAACAACTCAGTAATTTCATTCTTATTATAGTTGAAATTAGCTCTGAAATTCCACAAGAAATCCCTTGTCTTGAAAATATCAATATTTGCAGAAACATCTATCCCTTTATTAACCATAGCACCAATATTGCCATAACCCATACCATATCCAGTAGTATAAGAATAAGGGATTTCCATAAGCATATCTGAAGTTTTCTTATGATAGTAGTCAGCTTCCAACGACAAGCGATCAAATAAGCGCAAACTTACTCCTACGTTAGCTGATGCAACAGTTTCCCATGTCAAATCATAATTACTAGGCTGACTGATACTCAATGATGCTTCTCCATTATAGTTACCACCACTACCAATCAAACCAAAATATTTATAATCGTCAATACTCGAGTTACCTGTTGTACCATAGCTAGCCTTTACAGACAAGTCATTTAACCAGTTTATATCTTCCAAGAAACCTTCTTTCTTTACATTCCACATTGCACCGACAGAATAGAAGTTAGCCCAACGATTATCTGGTGCAAATTTAGAACTTCCATCACGTCGGAAAGACAGATCTAAAAAATACTTAGCATCATAATTGTAACTCAGCGTCATAAAATATGAATTGAATACAGATTCAATCGTTTCACTTGATATGTTTTTCATTGAAACATTTGTTCCTTGATCCAATCTTAATTGACGATTATCTGTATGCCCTTCTGTCATCACACCAAATCCATGAGTTTTAGAAATAATGGACTCTTGCCCAAACAAAGCTGTTACAAAATGCTGATTAATATTAAATTTATATTCAGCGGTATTAGTATAAGTAAACGCATAATATCTACTGAAACGCTCTTGACGATAACCTGTTTTACCATTGAACTTATCACCCATTGGAGTTACTAAATCTCCATAAGTATAGCCGATGTTATCCAATGTATAATCATCAGCATCTACAGACTGTTGAGCGCGCAAAGTAAGACCTTGTATAGGCTTAAGTTCTTCATACAAGTTGATATTTGCAGAAATACGCTTTCTCTGAACATCACGGTTCTTATTAACATACCCAGGGGTAGGTTGCTGTGAGTAATGTAAATATTCAGCCTTATCACCATATTGAATATTTCCTGATTCATCTATTGTATAATATCTTGGAGAATCGAATGGAAGTGCCTTTCTTGCAAACACCGATGGAGAAGTTGAATAGATACCAGCAGCATCAATCTCATTATTCTGCTCAAACTGAGTAAAAGCAAGGTTTGACTGCAAACCAATCTTAAACCAATTGTTTACCTTAGAATCCAAGTTAAAACGTAATGTTTCACGACGCATCCCAGACTGGTCTACAATACCCTCCTGATCCATATGATTCAAAGATAGATAATATGAAATATTATCTCCACCACCATTTACAGAGGCATCTATATTATAGGTAGGAGCATGACTATTAAACACCTCATCACGCCAGTTTGTACTAATTCCATACTTATCTACAACCCTTCTCACATCAGCTGATACAGGTTGACCCATCATGTCACGAAATTTAATGTAATCATAAGAGTCCATCATTTCAACACCATCTGTTACTAATGAAGAAAAACCATACTGGCCACGCAATGTTACATGTGATTTCTGATTCAATTTTCCCTTTTTACTAGTAATAACAATTACACCATTAGCAGCACGAGAACCATAAATGGATGTTGAAGCCGCATCCTTTAAAACAGTAAGACTTTCTATATCATTAGGATTCAAAGAATTAAACACAGAGCTACTAATAGGAGCACCATCCAACACAAACAATGGAGTTGTACCTGCATTTATTGAATTAACCCCACGCAAACGTATTGAAGCTACTGCTGTAGGGTCACCTGAACCTGAAAGAATAGACAAGCCGGAAACCTGACCAGCTAATGCATCTGAGAAATTTGCTGCAGGCACATTCTTGATTTTATCTTTACCTACCGCAGATACCGATCCAACTACTGACCCTAGTTTCTTAGCTGATCCATAACCAACTACTACCACTTCGTCCAGTACTTCTGCATCTGATTTTAAGACAACATTAACTACTGATTTAATTCCAACTTCCTGGCTCTTCATTCCAATAAATGAAACAACCAAAGTCTTGGCGGAACTT
>JARIAN010000059.1 GCA_029257865.1 Phocaeicola sp. | reverse complement strand
TGTCTTTCCAAATATCCGACTCGTCAGCACGCTCGTCGGGTACGATATCCAAATAGTCACATCCTGTATAAACAGCTCCACTGAGCAACAGGTACAGATATATAAAATATTTTTTCATAATGATGTTCAAGGTTTATTTAAAGTTCAACTGCACTCCAAAGTTAACAACTCTCTGAGTAGGATAAGAAAGACCATTACCTCCACCCATTTCAGGGTCCCAGTACTTAAATGGAGAGAATGTCAACAAGTTAGATCCGCTGCAATATACACGGAGGAATTTCCAAGAATAACCGATTTCGGCATTTTTCAATTTCAAGAAAGCACCGTTACGCAACCAATAATCAGAACCGACAGTATTATTTGCGTGGTCAGCCTTAGTTAAACGAGGATAAGCAGCATGAATATTTTGATTGTCTTGGCTCCAGTAGTCATCAGCAATAAATTTCAATACACTACGGTTCACATCCTTACCAAACGGATGGAATCCGCTCATCATAAGAGAGGTATTGGCTACACCCTGGAAGAAGAATGAGAAATCCCAGTTCTTGTATTTAAAGCTAGGTCCGAAACCATAAATGATTTCAGGAACAGTAGGATGACCCATGAATACACGGTCGTTGGAGTTAATCAGTCCGTCGGCTTCTCCGTACTTATTCGGCAAATCCTTATACTTGATATCTCCGGGAGCAATATTACCCGAAATCATCTGAGTAGGAGAGTTCGTGATTTCATTTTCATCAATAAACAAATGTCCATCATATAAATAACCGGCATGTCTGTTCAAAGGCTGACCGATAGAAGACAAGTTAGGATAGTTAGGGTTAAATCCTACAGCATCCTTAACAATTTCATTTCGTGCAAAAGAGAAAGTACCTTTAAACTGCACAGAGAAATCCTTAGTGAACTGCTTACCATAATCTGCTGAAAGTTCCACACCCCAGTTCTTAATCTCACCGTAGTTACCAAATACCTGTGCATCAGCCGTTCCAATATAGTTAGGGATTGCAAGATTCTGACGGAAGATATCCTTACGATCTTCATAGAAGTACTCAAAGCTGAGGTTCAAGCTATTGAACAAGCCCAAGTCGAAACCAACATTGGTTTTATAACCAACTTCCCAAGTGATTTTCTTATTCTCGAAACGTTGAAACAGCGGACCATTCAGTGACATATTCAAATCACCATCACCGGTAGTAAATCCATTATTTCCATGCTGAAGGTGTACAACAGGCAAATACATGAAACGAGTTCCACCATCTGCATTACCAACTAAACCATAAGAAGCACGAAGTTTCAAGTTATGAACCACGTTTTTCCATTTAGCAAACCAAGATTCTTCGCTTACATTCCATCCCACAGCCAATGAAGGGAACAGACCATAACGATGTCCTTCTGCAAAGTTTTCAGAACCGTTGTAACCAACATTGACTTCTGCCATATATCTATGAGCATAATCATAGCTTACACGTCCTGCCAATCCCACTCTTCTTTTCGGAAGGGTAGCAACCAAATCGGTAGTAGCATGACCACTATCATACTGGTCCTGATTATAAAGAACCATAGCCGATACATTGTGTACATCTTTAAAAGTACGGTCATAATTCAAACTAGCCTGGAAATAAAAACTTCTGTCACCTGTATTGGTTCTGTTCGCTCCCAAAGTATGCGAATTTTCCGTACCGTCTACAATCTGGAGCAGGTAATCACCTGTTTCTGTATTTGTATCCATCAGATTATATCGGTTATATCCCCTATCTCTAGTTGTTGTATTGCTTGCCCAGTTCTTGAAAGAAACAAGCGCATTAAAACGTAATCCTTTTGTTATAAAATCTAGTTTCTGGTCATACTTGATATTTGCACGCACTGTGCTAGCAAAACCATCACTGTAGCCTTTGGTCAATTCCGCTAATGGATTGAAAGCAGCTCCATTGTTACCTCCGGTATAAGCACCCCACTTGTAATACTCAGATGTAGTACCCCAGCTTCCAACTGAAGAGTTTATAGGATATAAAATAGGATAGTCTACCGGGTTATTGTTCATTACAGCCCCAAACAAACTTCCCACACCAACACTTGGTCCATGAGAATCTCTCAATTCTACACCCAAATTCATAGAGATTGTAGCAGTAGGAGTCAAGTGTGCATTGATATTACTTTGGAAAGTATAGCGCTTGATATCAATATTATTATCATAAGAATAAAATTCTTTGCTACGTCCACGCAACATACCAGTTTCGTGATTTAAGTTGGCATTGATAAAATAATCTACACGCTTGCTACCACCACGAACATTCAAATTTATTTTTTCGTTCATTGCGGCATCCTTGAAGAGTTCATCATACCAGTCTACATTCGGATAACGGTATGGGTCTAATCCTCTTGCCACACCATCCATAAATTCTTGAGAGTAGAGTTTAGAACCTGTACCAAAATTGGTTACAGCCTCATTATACATTCCCATATAAGTAGTTGCATCTACAAATTTTGGAAGTTTGGTAGGCATGGAAACATAGCCTTCAATTCTCGCCGTAATGGCTGCACGTTCCAAGTTTTCACCACTCTTGGTTTTTACAATCATAACACCATTTGCACCACGGGTTCCATACATAGCGGTAGCCGTAGCATCCTTCAAGATAGAAAAACTTTCAATAACTTCAGGATCAAGAGCATTCAAATCTCCGGGAGCTGCTTCTACACCATCAATAATAATAAGAGGGTTTGTAGCAGTAAAAGTAGAAATACCTCGAATAAAGAAACTGGAACCGTCGTTTCCGGGTTCACCTCCACGCTGGAAAGCTGTAATACCGGATACTCTACCTGCAAATGAGTTAGAAAGGTTAGCTGAAGGAATCTGAAGATCCCGACCCTTTACCTGAGAGATAGAACCAACTACCGATTCTTTTTTCTGACCGACACCGAAAGCGGTAACCACCACTTCTTCCAATGCTTGAGAGTCTTCCGACAATTCTACACTAAGAAGTCTTAGTTTGGCAAGTTTTACCTCTTTATCCTTATACCCCATGTAGGAAATCAAGAGTACGTCACCCGCCTTTGCATTGATTTTAAACTTACCATCCATATCGGTAATAACACCGGTAGAGCTACCTTTCAATAGGATGTTTGCTCCGATAATCGGTTCTTGAGTATTGGCATCCATTACGATACCTTCATACGCAACCCCCACTTTGTTACTCTGCAATGAAGCATTTCCCAACAATTCCACAGCAGGCAAACTAGATTCATGACCTGCATTTTCAATTGGAGTAGCACACAAATAAGCAGGTGTACATAGTGCCAGACTTGAAGCAATAAACAATTTACTTGTTTTTTTCATTGTAACACTTTTAATTATAGGTTTTTTAAGGTTTATAAGAAAAATCGTTTAAAATAAATATTAAAACAATTATCTTTTCGTTTACGAGGCGCAATATTAGAAAAAATTTTTTAATATAAATTCACCCCCCCCGATAATTTAACACAATTTAATGATTTTGATTTCTACAGATGTATTTAAATTTTAATTTTTCAGAAATAACGCCCTTTGATATACTACAAATAAAATGGCAATAGACGAGAGTAACGATGTTTACAAAATGACAAAATGATAATTGAAAGCCTTCAGATTTGAAAATTTGCACACACCAATAATGTTTATTGATTTTTCGACAATCTCAGAGGGATATTATAGCCATAATTTATTATTATACAACCGATTAAATAGAAAATGAATCACCGAAAAAAGAATCAATCCGGACAACAAAAAGCCTTAATCCGGGTCTTTTCTCTCTACTGTCTTCCCCTTACATCTAAATCATCAGCACATTTTTACGAAAATATGTATACATTCTGCAAAAAATGCCCTGATATTTTAATAAAAATAATTAATAGATTGCCCAAAAACGTGGGCACGTTTTATATAAACTCCGCCCGCCTGCCCACTATTTTGACCTTTCGCCTGCCTTTTCTCAAGCTATTTCAAGAAAATTCACGAGCGGGAAAATCTCCGTAACACCAAAAACAATAACACTCTGCCATCTTTCACAAACTATTTACATCAAATTGATACAAGCAGAAAAAGATAAAAAAGCACTTAAAGATGCAAATTGAAAAACGACATTCCTACTTCGACTCATATTCTATTTTAGTTTCATCCCCAATGGCTCACTCCTTCACCGTGTTTTATTAAAAAAATAGTTAAATATACGAGAAAGTAAGTTTATAATAATTATATTTTTATACATTCGCAAAAAACTAAGAAGACTTATATTTTAACCTTAAATACTTAACCTAATTATAAACCTTAAAAAACTTACTAAATTTAAATCTTATGAAGAGATTATTTGCATCGCTGGCTATTCTAGCCGGCTTGACGTTAACTACAGGAATCTGTTCCTGCAGTGACTCCGACGAAAAAACCGAACTTCCCAATTCATCAAGTTTCTTGGAAGTGACACAAAAAACGGTCAACTTCAAAGAGGGTGCTTCGGAGGAAACTATCACCATTAAGTCAAATGGAGAATGGGAAGCAATAGTAGACAACAGTGGTTCCGGATGGTGCAAGGCACAAAAGGATAACGGAAAGGTTATCATTTCGGTAGGTGAAAACCCTGAAAAAGCCGTGAGAAAAACAATTGTCCAAATTAAATCCAGCAGCAAGAGTGTAGACATTGAAGTAGCACAGTTGGGCTGGGGGAAAGCCATCTTACTTGAGAAATCACAATTTGACGTACCTACCGTTGGAGGCGAAATTGAATTGAAAATTACCACCAACATTGAATATATTATAGAAAAAGCAGAAAATACCGGATGGATAGAACCGGCAGTCCAATCTCGCGCCGAAGACAAACACCCGGTAGTAACCACCGGACGTAAATATAATGTAAAACCAAATCCGGAAGAAGGTGCACGCTCTACTACATTAACCATCAAAGACAAAGACCCGGGGTCTGATTTGGAAAAGGTAGAATGTACTGTTACCCAAAATGGAACCAAAGAATACAAACCACTCGATCCTGAAAGCATCAAAGAAGATATCAAGGTAAAAGTAACCGGAGGAAATGCATCTAAAGCCCAAAACGGACAAGGCATAGAACACTCTTACGATGGTAAACTTGATGGTGAAATCTATCATTCTCCCTGGGATAACAAAGCAACAGACTATTTCCCTATCACACTAGAATACAACTTTGCTGCAGGATCTGATATGGACTACTTCATCTACTATCCAAGAAGAGATAGCCGCAACGGACGTTTCAAAAAAGTCAAAATAGAAGCTAAAAGCAATGCCAATACACGAGGAACTGACGAATGGAAAGAAGTATTTAAAGAATACGATTTCGCCGGAAGTGCATCGCCTACACGAGTAGATTTTCCTCAATCACTGATAGGTGTATCTGCCATCCGTTTTACAGTCCTTTCCGGTGATGGGGACGGACAAGGATTCGCCTCTTGCGCAGAAATGGAATTCTACAAGAAAAACCCTCAAGCATTCGACTTCAGTACACTATTTACCGATGCTACCTGCTCTGAACTGAAACCCGGAATTGGAGAAGCTGAAATTGAAAAATGCCAATATTCTTTCTTTAAGAACATTGCTTATTTCATGCTGAAAAATAAATACAGCAAAGAATTCAGAATCAATACATTCAAGGCATATCCTCATCCTGATGTACAGGGAAAATCAAACAAAACAAATCCTTATAGCCTACTTGATAACCCTACCGGTATTTCTGTGAAAAAAGATGAAACCTTAATTATATTGAGCAACGAACTGCCAAAAACAAAGGTTACATTAAGAGTACAAAACCTGGATGCTCCAGACGCTGATGGCGCAAACAATCCGGTAGACTACCCACTGGCTTCGGGAACCAACAAAATCAAAATGAAAGAAAAGGGTCTGGTATATGTGATGTATCATACACCTGACTATGAAAATGCACAACCGGTCAAACTGCATTTCGCTTCGGGTACTGTCAACGGATATTTCGATAGCCAGAACGAAACGCATAAGGGCAGAGAACAGCAACTCTTGAATGCAGCTACCGATAAATACTTCGATGTACTTGGAAAATATGCTCATCTCACCTTCCCTACATCAAGATTTAAAAACCATACAAAGGACTTGAGAAAGTTGATTGAAACGTTTGATACTATTGTGTACAACGAACAGGAACTCCTTGGGCTGGTAAAATATAACAAGATGTTCAAGAACAGAATGTATTTCGGAGTAATGTATACCTCATACATGTATGCTACCGCATATCGTACTGCATACAACGACGGAACATTGGGCGACTTGTGCGATGAAACAAAACTATCTACCAGTTCATGCTGGGGACCAGCTCACGAAGTTGGACACTGTAACCAAACAAGACCGGGAGTTAAATGGCACGGCACAACAGAGGTTACCAACAATATAATGTCGGAATACATACAGACTACCGTATTCAAGCAGAACTCACGCGTGCAAACAGAAGATATGAACGATCGTGTATCAAAAAATAGATACAGTAAAGCATGGAACAATATCATTGTAAACAAATTGTCGCATGCTAAAGATGATGATGTTTTCTGTAAACTGATTCCATTCTGGCAGCTGGAACTCTATTTCGGCAAAGTACTTGGAAAAACACCAAAGATGCAAACAGACAAAGGTGGCTTCTACCCTGATGTATATGAGTATGTAAGAACGAATGAAGATAAAAAGACTGCCGGTGAACAACAATTGGAATTTGTGTATATCTGTAGCAAAATAGCAAATATCAACCTTTTGGATTTCTTCGAAAAATGGGGATTCCTCAGAGAAGTAAACTATGAGCTTGACGACTATGGCAAGGCCTTTATAACAGTTACTGCAGCACAAGCCGAAAACATCAGAAAACGTGTTGAAGCTTTGAATTTGCCAAAATTGGATAATGTTCCATTGGAATATATTACAGATAATAATGTAAAAGTATTCAAGGATAAACAACCCGTACAGGCAGGTACTGCACAACGTAGTGGCAATACAATCACAATGAGTAACTGGAAAAACGTTGTAGTGTATGAAGTGAGAGAAAATAACGATAAAGGTACACTGATTTGTGTTTCCGATGGTATCTTGACTCCTTCTGAAACAGCATCTTTTGATGTGAAAGACGGATGGAAAGATAGTTATAAAGTATATGCTGTATCTCACGATAACAAGCGTACAGAAGTGAAATTTCAATAAGTAGAAATTTTCATAAAACTTTAAAACAAGACCATGCCGGAGTGGTATTATTCCCACTCTGACATGGTCTTGCTTTTTCTATCTAAAGATGCATACCGGTGTTGCAAATCATGAAGTCATTACATTTAGATAATAAACTCCAGGCAATGAATCAATCATTCAAAGCAACAGCAAACTTAAAGCCATGATTGCCATACCAACTATTACCCCTAACAGCCCGTAATGATGATGCCCGTACTTTTCTGTACCCGGAAGCAGTTCATCAAACGAGATATAAATCATGATACCTGATACAAACGACAAGAGCAAGGCATTAAGAGTGGCGCTCCAAAACGGCAACAGAAACAGAAAGCCCGCCAAAGCTCCTACCGGCTCTGCCATTCCCGACAGGAAAGAATACCAAAATGCTTTCTTGCGACTGCCAGTGGCATGATAGATGGGTACAGAAACGGCTATCCCCTCTGGAATGTTGTGAATAGCTACCGCAAACACAATAGGCAAGGCAATGTCCATGCTGTTGAGTGCGGAAGCGAAAGTGGCAAGACCTTCCGGGAAGTTATGAATTCCAATAGCTAAAGCCATCATAAGTCCTGTACGATGCAACTTAGAACGGTGCGCTTCGTTTACCCCCTCTTGATGAATTTCATGGGGATTCTCATCTTCCGGCACCAAACGGTCTATTAGGGATATCAGGGCAATTCCCGCAAAAAAGGACACCAGCATCCACACATTGGCTTGCTTTTCGGAATAAACAGTTGACAAAAGATGAACCGATTCGGGCATCAGTTCCATAAAAGATACATAAATCATTACTCCTGCCGAAAGCCCTAATGCAGAAGAGAGAAAACGGGTATTAGTCTTCTTTGCCAAAAAGGCTATCAAACTACCTATACCGGTAGAAAGCCCGGCCAGCATCGTCAATATAAACGCCACAAATATTTCTTGGTGATCCATCATAAAATCTTATATTTAATTATTAAATAAATTGAGTTTGTAAAGATAACAATATTATAATTCACCTCAAAACAAAGCAGACAACCACAATAAAATAAGAGGATGATAACCCCATTTAAGTGTTACCATCCTCTAAAAATTACAACTATCTATATTTCTATTAAATATATCACTCTGCCTTACTAGTCACAGCAGACAGCGAGCACTACCCTCATCTATAGGGCGTTGATTTATTATAAAAAAGAATTATTTCTGAGTTTTCAAGCCGTCAGCCTTCTTCAATATCTTAGCGGCTTGCTTCAATGCATCCGCCTGAGCCTTGGCAGGAGTTTCACCGGCTTTCTGTGTAAGCAGTGCAACTTGAGCAGCCACAGCATCTTTCTTCGCCTTCAGAGCATCGGCTGTAGGAACAGTGTGCGACTTCTTCAGTCCATCCATCCATTCTTTCATACCCTGCACCTTCAACAACATAGTAGCAGTAGCGGCATCCAGTTCTGCCTGAGCCTCATCGGTAGGTGCAGCAAATGCATGATGATAACCCTTCACTTCATTCCAGTGTCCACGAGTAAAGTCAGGGAAAGCAACGGCAGCACAACCATTATCCATAGAGATGGCACCCAGTTCGGCCAATGCACACCATTCAGCCAAGTCGTATACGTCCATATCCAAAGGCAATCCGTTCTGTAAACAGTAAACCATACGGCTATCCATGATGAAGTCCATACCACCATGTCCACCAACTTCTTTGGCCATTTCACCGTATTTCTTCAAGATAGGATGCTGGAACTTTTCCTCCATCTGTTTCATTTCAGCTTCAGGCAAGAAAGAGTGAGTGCTCAGATTATCCACTTTAGGCTGCACACCAGAAGCCTCCATCTGAGAAGCATCTACTGCATATCCTTCTACCGGATACTTGTTTGCCATACCTTTGGTACCAGTCAACTGATACAAACGGTTGTAAGGCTGAGGAGTCATTACGTTATGCTGGATTTCGATAACCTTACCATTTTCTGTACGGATAAGTGTAGTAGAATGGTCACCGTTTCTAAATTCTGTACATTCTTCACCGGTAGCTTTAGTCACCAGTTCTTTACCAATAACAGACTTGGTATCCATAGCCACCAAAGTAGTCATGCGGTCGCCACGATGAATATCAAGAGCCTGTGCCACAGGGCCCAGTCCGTGAGTAGCATATACATCACCTCGGTTATCTTTATTATATCTCAATCTCCATCCCAGTTTGTCTTCCTTGCCGTTCTTCCAATAATAAGGCCAGAAGTCACTCAAATTATGAATATAAGCACCTTGTGCACGAATGATTTCTCCAAACACTCCCTGCTGAGCCATGTTCAAGGTATTCATCTCAAACCAGTCATAACAGCAGTTTTCGAGAATCATACAATGCTTGCGGTTCTTTTCTGAAAGGTCAATCAATTTCCAGCACTGTTCCAAGTTCATGGCAGAAGGCACTTCAATAGCCACATTCTTACCATGCTGCAATGCATATTCAGCAATAGGGAAATGGTGATCCCAGTCGGCTGCGATATATACCAAATCAATATCTTCTCTTTCACACAACGCTTTATAACCTTCAGCACCTGAATACACATCAGCTTCCGGCAAACAAGCATTCTGCAAGAACTTCTGGCAATTTTCCGCGCGCTTCTGTTCGTAGTCGCAAAGAGCCACAATTTCAGTTCCCTGAATATGAGTGAAACGCTCTACCGCACCAGGGCCACGCATACCAAGTCCCACAAAACCTACACGCACCACCTGCATTTTAGGAAGAGTCAAGCCAATAGCCGACTGCTGGCCGGGAGCCTGTTTTGGAGATTCTACTACGATAGTACCTTTGTTCCATTCCCATTTAGTAGAAGGTGACAAACTTTGAGCAAGAGAGTTCATTGGAAAAGCAGTGACCATCATCATGGCACATGCTCCTAAAAGAATCTGATTGAGATTTTTCATGGTTGATTATTTCTTTTCGGTTATTTATTTGCCCGCAAAGATATTTCTTCTATTTAAATACTACAAATATTATTTCTAAAAATATATGCTCAAAACGGCTAAATCATGCAATTAATTTAAAAAACAGAAAAATATCGTAACTTTGCACCTCTTTTTTATCTAAATATAAGTATCATGTGGTTATTATTAGCTTTTTGTTCGGCAGCCTTGCTAGGTTTTTATGACGTTTTCAAGAAAAAATCCTTGGCCAATAATGCCGTTTTGCCAGTTCTCGGACTGAACACCTTGTTTTCCAGTCTGATATTCCTTCCTCTTATTCTTTTATCACATTACCAGCCCCACACATTAGAAGGAACCCTTTTCTTCGTCCCCGAAACAACCGGATGGGAAGTGCACCAGTTCATTCTTCTGAAATCGCTCATCGTCCTTTCTTCATGGGTCTTGGGGTATTTCGGTATGAAACATCTGCCGCTTACTATTGTAGGCCCTATCAATGCAACCCGCCCGGTCATGACACTGGTAGGAGCCTTGCTTATTTTCGGCGAACGGCTGAACGTATACCAATGGGTCGGAGTGCTGCTTGCCATCTTGTCATTCTTCCTGCTCAGCCGCTCCGGGAAGAAAGAAGGCATCGACTTCAAGCACAACCGCTGGATTTGGTGCATCGTACTGGCTGCTGTATTGGGAAGTGTGAGCGGACTCTACGACAAATACCTGCTGAGCAGATTCAACAACATGGTGGTACAGTCTTGGTATAATATCTATCAGTTGTTTATCATGGGCAGTGTACTGATGTTCCTTTGGTGGCCGAAACGCAAGACCACTACCCCTTTCCACTGGAGTTGGTGCATCATCTTCATTTCTATATTCCTGTCGGCTGCCGACTTTGTTTATTTCTATGCACTGGGAATGGAAGACTCCATGATTTCCATCGTGTCGATGGTACGCCGAGGAAGTGTCATCGTATCATTTCTGTTTGGCGCCATGATTTTCAGAGAAAAGAATCTGAAAAGCAAAGCCATTGATTTGATTTTGGTCCTTATCGGTATGATTTTCCTTTATTTCGGAAGCAAATAAATAAATGGAAGGCTACCCCGGAAAATCCCGAAGTAGCCTTCCACAACTTAAATGATAAACCTCTATTTATTTTCTTAACTTATCATCAATTCTGAGACAAATCTACTGCATAGTTTGCACGCTTGCCGGAAGGATAAATACCTGTCATAAACAACACCTGGTCCGGCGACTGTGAAGCTGCTTTCATCACCTCTTCCAAATCCTTCACACTCTTCATTTGTACATTGTTCACTTTAAGTATGATGAAGCCTTTTCTGACGCCGCTATCAGCCATTCTACCATCGGTCACACCCGTTACCTGCACACCATATCCCAAATTCAACTGCTGTTTCAGTTCTCTTGGCACATCGCGGAAGGCAGCACCCAGCAACTGCATATCTGCGTTCTTCACGATTTTGGTATTTCCCTGTGCATTCTTCAAGGTAATGGTGAACTTCTTCTCCTTATTATCTCTCCATACAGTCAAAGTTACCTTGTCACCCGGACGATACTTAGCCAATGTCCCTTGCAGTTCGGCCATTGTCTTCACCTTCTTGCCATCTATCTTCATAATGACATCGTTTGCCTCCAGCGAACCGGCAGCCGAACCACCTTCGGTTACTTCCACAACCTGAATACCCTCGTTGATACCCAGTTCTTTCTGCTGCTTGCGGATTTCATCCGGATAAACTTCATTGCCCATATCACGTCCGGCAATACCCAACAACGCACGCTGTACCGTTCCATACTGCTTCAAGTCAGCTATCACCTTAGTCATAATATTAGTAGGAATAGCAAATCCATATCCGGAATATGCCCCTGTAGGAGAATAGAGCATCGCGTTGATACCCATCAACTCACCATTCGCATTCACCAGTGCGCCACCACTGTTTCCCTGATTAATGGCAGCATCGGTCTGAATAAACGATTCCACCCCGTTGGCGCCCAAGCCACGAGCCTTGGCACTTACAATACCGGCAGTCACGGTAGAACCCAAGTTGAACGGATTACCCACTGCAAGCACCCACTCACCTACCTTCAGCTGCTCAGAATCTCCCACCGGGATAGCAGGAAAATCATCTCCTTCAATCTTCACCAAGGCAAGGTCGGTGTTCGGGTCTGTTCCAATCACACGACCTTTCAGTTCACGGCTATCGTGCAGTTTCACAGAAATCTCATCGGCACCATCAATCACATGGTTGTTGGTTACAATGTACCCATCTTTCGAAATGATTACCCCCGAACCGAAACCA
This sequence comes from Phocaeicola sp., assembly GCA_029257865.1. Classification (GTDB taxonomy): domain Bacteria; phylum Bacteroidota; class Bacteroidia; order Bacteroidales; family Bacteroidaceae; genus Phocaeicola. Next base: position 8,417 of record JARIAN010000059.1, on the reverse strand, counting down.
CGCTGCTCTGGAGTCTGTACCTGCTGTCGGCGTCCGCGTCCGTCTCCAAAGAAAAAGTCGAAGATATCCGGCTGTGCCTGTACGGTCTGCACCTTACTGCGCTGCACCGCCATAATATGAACTACCGAATTTAAAGAACTTTCAGCAGCCTTTGTCAAGTCAACCGGCTGTGCCGAAGTCCCCATTGCGGTATAATGTACCGGTGCCGCTGTCTGAAATTCTTCATAGAAAGAAGCTACCTTATCTTGTCCCGGCTGCATCAGTGAATAGGTTGTAACTCCTGCCACCCCTGCACTGATAGCAATGACTGCCGCAGTGCCTAACGCAAACTTAGTTATCTTTTTCATAATCTTATTCTGTTTAAATAGTTAATTTCATTATTGCTTTAACATTTCACATGCTAAAGTATAACAAATTTCATACGATTGTACACTCTGTCAGTTCTTTTTTCCCTCTTTTAACAAAGCACAAAGAACCATTAACCGCCATTAACGAGAGAAACTGACAAATTTACATTCATTATCAGTCACTTTGACAAATATAACCGATATATTTATATAAACCTATCGTATATTCAGTTTATTTATGTACCTTTGCACCGAAAGCAGTTGGTCGGTCTGTCGCTGGTACATGTGTGTACAAGAGGAAAGTCCGGGCAACACAGAGCGTCCTACTTCCTAACAGAAAGCTATTTGCGAAGATAGAGTAATGCAGAAGAAAATAACCGCCTGACGCTTGCGTCGGGTAAGGGTGAGAAGGTAGGGTAAGAGCCTACCAGCCATTTAGCGATAAGTGGGCTGTGCATCTTAGGAGTTGTAAGGTCATGTAAACCGGCATTAATGAGGGCTGCTCGCCCCACGTCGGAGGGTAGACCGCTAGAGCCTGTCGGTGACGGCAGGCGTAGATAAATGACAGACACTTTGCTTGCAGAGAACAGAACCCGGCTTACAGACCAACTGCTTTTTTTATTCTTAAAACCACCGCAGATGAACAGCAAAACCATCAACCGCTGGAAATGTTTCCTCAGAGATGATATTTGGAGAATCACGCCCGATGAGGTCTCTCCCCTACGCTATCGAATCTATTCGTATATCAAAATCATTCTTTTGTCTATCAGCCGATATGAAGACGACCGCATACAGGTACGCGCCTCAGCACTGACCTACAGCACCATCTTCTCCATCATACCTATCCTGGCCCTGCTTTTCGCCATAGCCAGGGGATTCGGATTCAACGCCATGATAGAAGACTTGATAAGACAAGGAGTAGTAAGTCAGCAGAGCGAGCTGATTATGACTTGGATAAACTCCTACCTGAAACACGCACAGAGCGGAGTATTTATCGGTATCGGACTTGTCATGCTGATGTGGAGTATCTTGATTCTGACAGACAATATAGAACGCAGCTTCAATGCCATCTGGCAAATAAAACGCCCACGCACGGTGTTCCGCAAGATTACCGACTATTTCTCCATGATATTGCTCCTGCCCCTGCTCATTGTCATATCCAGCGGACTGACCATCTTCATGACGACCTACGTCAAGGAGCTGGACAACTTCCGGCTGCTGGCTCCCTTTCTGCAGTTTTGGGTAAACCTCATCCCATACACACTGACTTGGGCCATGTTCATCGGACTCTTCATCTTCATCCCTAACACCAAGGTGAAACTCCGGCATGCCATCGTTCCAGGTATTCTGGCGGGCACCGCCTTCCAGGCTTTCCAGTATTTCTATGTAAATAGCCAGATATGGATTACCAGCTACAATGCTATCTACGGCAGTTTCGCAGCCATACCGATGTTCCTCTTGTGGACACAGGTTTCATGGACCATCTGCCTCTTCGGAGCAGAAATGAACTATGCCAGCCAGAACCTGGACTCGTTCGATTTCAGAAAAGACAGCGCACGCATCAGCCGCCGCTATCATGACTTCTTCTGCACCATCATCCTCTCGGCCATCTGCAAACGGTTCAAGAACAACAAGAAACCATATACGGCGGAGGAGTTGGGAAAGGAATATTGCATTCCGCTGCGTCTCACCAAGCAGATTCTGTATGAGCTGCAAGACATGACCTTGGTATATGAAACCATCAACGATGAAAAAGGGGAAACAGGCTATCTTCCCGGTGTTGACATCAACCAGCTTACCGTAGGGATGCTGCTGAACCGTATCGATTCTGCCGGCTCTGAGAAGTTCAAGATAGACCGCAAACTACATTCCAAATCATGGGACATGCTCATCAAAGCCCGAGAGGAATATACCACCACACAAAATACCATCCTGCTGAAAGACCTCTGATTCTTTCTGCACAGATAAAAAAAGAACGCGAGCCGTTTCTGTTCTCCTTCCGAACAGAAACGGCTCGCACCTTATTATATATACTCCCCTCAACGGCTGAGCTGCATCATACGGCTCAGGTATTTCCCGATAATATCGAATTCGATATTGACCACACTGCCCACCTTGAAGGTATGGAAGTTGGTATGCTCGTATGTATAAGGAATGATAGCCACCTGGAAAGTATCGGCAGTAGGATTACATACCGTCAGGCTCACTCCGTTCACTGTCACCGAACCCTTGTCTACCGTAAAATATCCACGCTTGGCCATCTCCGGATTAAAGTCATATCTGAATGTAAAATACCAGCTACCTTCCGCATCGTTGATAGCCACACAAGTAGCAGTCTGGTCTACATGCCCCTGCACAATGTGTCCGTCAAGACGGCCGTTCATCATCATGCTGCGTTCCACATTCACTTTATCACCCGGCTGCAGCAGACCGATGTTTGAGCGTTCAATGGTTTCCTTCATGGCAGTTACCGTGTACGTACCGTCCTGGATGCTCACCACAGTCAAGCAAACTCCATTGTGAGATACGCTCTGATCTATCTTCAGTTCGTCTACAAACGAGCATTTCAAAGTAAGATGAAGATTTTCCTGATCTTTCACCACCTTTACCACTTCTGCATATTCTTCTACAATTCCTGAGAACATAAGTATTCCGTTTTTACAATTAATAATCAGTTGCCTAGTTCCGGTATCGGCTTGCTCCATACAATCTCTCCGTCAGAGTCTACTACGGAAATCATCCCACCGGCATATTCTTCAACAAAACGATTTCCTGTTGCCAGCATATCTTCCGCCATGCGAATGGCCTTCTCCTCTGTTTTCAGATGAAAGCCTTTTCCTTCTGACGAACTTCCGTCTGAAAAACAAATGTCATACGTCTTCATTGTTTTTTCTTCTTTAAATTACAGCGCAAATATATATCAATCTAAAGAATAAACGAAAGCGGAAGACAAAAAAAAAGAGAAACCAACATGTTGATTTCCCTGTGAGCGGAAAACGAGACTCGAACTCGCGACCCTAACCTTGGCAAGGTTATGCTCTACCAACTGAGCTATTTCCGCAAATAATTCCAAACTTAAAAGAGAGCGGAAAACGAGACTCGAACTCGCGACCCTAACCTTGGCAAGGTTATGCTCTACCAACTGAGCTATTTCCGCATTTTTACAGTGCCCAGAACAGGACTCGAACCTGCACGCCTCGCGACATACGCACCTGAAACGTACGCGTCTACCATTCCGCCACCTGGGCTTCAACACTGTGATATATGGAGCGGAAAACGAGACTCGAACTCGCGACCCTAACCTTGGCAAGGTTATGCTCTACCAACTGAGCTATTTCCGCAGATTCTTTTCGTGAAGAGAATGAGACTCGAACTCACACGACATTGCTGTCACCACCCCCTCAAAGTGGCGCGTCTACCAATTCCGCCATCCCTCCAAGAATTACGTAAAGTTTTCTTTGTGTGCCCAGAACAGGACTCGAACCTGCACGCCTCACGACATACGCACCTGAAACGTACGCGTCTACCATTCCGCCACCTGGGCGTCACACTTAGACTTTGGAGCGGAAAACGAGACTCGAACTCGCGACCCTAACCTTGGCAAGGTTATGCTCTACCAACTGAGCTATTTCCGCAGATAACCAAGAATTCTTTATTGTTTTCTCGATTGCGAGTGCAAAGGTAGTATTTTTCACAAAACCACCAAAACTTCGGCACGTTTTTTTTCACAAAATCCAACCAATCCCCCTCAGAACATATTCTGACGCACTTTAAAAGAGTAAGAATCCCTCTTATCATTTAAGAGCATACACCTTATTTATATATAAGAGGGATTCTGAAAAGCAATCAGCACATCCTGTCACGGTAGTCTTCATAGCCGAATGTCTTGTAGACTTCCAGCTCACCATCCTGACGGAGCAAAGCCACCGAAGGATGATGGATACCATTGAACATATTGGTCTTCACCATTGTATAGTGTATCATATCCTCAAATACAATCCGCTCACCCACCTGCAACTCGTGGTCAAACTTCCAACTGCCCATGTAGTCGCCGCTCAAGCAACTGTTGCCTCCCAAACGATAGACATGTTCGCCGGGAGCCGCATGCTTCACAGCATCGGCAGGCAGACTCTCTGCGTGGCGCACCTTAGGCTGATAGGGCATTTCCAGACAGTCGGGCATGTGGCAAGTGAAGCTCACATCCAATATGGCAGTACGGATGCCACGGCTCTCCACCACATCTACCACCGAGCTCACCAACGGACCGGTCTGCCAAGTGAAGGCCGACCCAGGCTCCAATATAATCTGCAAATGTGGGTAACGCGACTTCAGCCCTTGCAGCAGACTCACCAGCCGCTCCACCTCATAGTCCTTACGGGTCATCAGATGTCCGCCTCCCAGATTCAACCATTTCAACTGCGGGAACCAGCGGGCAAACTTCTCCTCAATATGCACCAGCGTACGCTCCAGTTCGTCCGCCCCCGATTCACAATGACAATGACAATGAAAGCCCTCTATTCCCTCGGGCAGCACTTCGGGGAGCAAATCGGCAGTCACCCCAAAACGGGTGCCGGGAGCACAAGGATTGTAAAGTTCCACTTCCACTTCCGAATACTCCGGATTGATGCGGATGCCACAAGACACCGGCTCAGGATAAGCTTTGGCAAGCGGATAAAACCGTTCGAACTGCGAGAGGGAATTGAATGTGATATGGCTACTGTATTTCAAGAATGCCGGAAAATTCTGCTCAGTATAAGCAGGCGAATAAGTATGCGCCTTGCTGCCGAACTCCTCGTAAGCCAAGCGCGCCTCATACTCCGAACTGGCCGTAGTGTAACGGATATACTCTCGAAAAATCGGAAAAGACTTCCACATGGCAAAAGCCTTGAATGCCAAGATAATTTCTACTCCGGCACGCTGAGATACATGCTGTATCAGACTCAGATTCTTTCTGAGCAATTCTTCCTCCATCACATAACAAGGAGAAGGAACCTTTGATAAGTCCATCATATTTTCAAAAATCATTAAACATTATAAGTCAAAAAAAATCAACATCTCTTCATGGCTGCACAAACCTGTCCCTACCCGTTTTTTATATCATAAAAAGAGGGTGAAAAAATCGACGATATATTTTGGAGAAATCGTCGATATATTTTGGAGAAATCGACGAGACATTTCAGTCAAAACGACCCGACGACCTAAAAAAAACGTCCCGACGATTTAGAAAAAATGTCGGGACGATTTCTCTGCACCCTCCAAAGCTCCAAATCCAGCCAATGGTTTCGGGTACAAAAATAATATTTAAAACCTGAATTTCATCTTACAAAAAAGAAAGTGACTGCAATTTTACTCTATCACCTTGAAACGGGCAAATTTCAGCAGCAGTTGCTTCTCTCCGGCATTCTGAAATCTGACGGTCGCCTTGCAATTATCGCCTTGCCCTTCCACCTTTATCACTTCACCGATGCCAAAACGTGCATGCTCAATGCGCTGCCCTTTACACAGTCCGGCATCTGCCGACTGTACGCCGGCTGGCGCATCACAAGACACGGGACTGATTTTCCGCAGATTTCGAGGAGGTGCCGGCTTGACAAAGACTCTTGGCTGCTCCGGAATCTCTCCACCGTCAAACATAGAAGGCTCGTTGCGACGAGGTGCCTCCTCCCGTTCAAACATTCGTTCTTTCCTGAAACGTGCAGCTCCTTCATCCACACGCTGCATCACTCTTTCACTTTGCGGCCAGTCTAAAAGTTGAGCATCAATATCTTTCAAGAAACGGCTTGGCTTGCAAAACTCGGTCTTTCCATATTTATACCGGCTCTTGGCATACGAAAGGAAGCAATGTTGCTCGGCACGAGTCACCGCCACATAAAACAACCGCCGCTCTTCCTCCATCTGACGGTATGACTCACCTGCCATCGCACTTGGGAAAAGCATATCCTCCATACCTACCACAAACACGTTTTTAAACTCCAGCCCTTTGGCCGAATGAACCGTCATCAACGTAACACGAGGAGTATCTTCATCGCCAGCCTCATCTTGGTCGGTCAGCAAGGAAATCTCCGACAAGTAATCGGTCAGCAGCACCTGCTCATTCCCCTCCTCCCTACGTGAGTTACAAAAATCACTGATGCCGTTCATCAGTTCATCTATATTTTCCTGCCTGCTCAAGCCCTCGGGTGTACGGTCTTGCATCAAATCAAGCATCACACCTGCTTTTTTCACAATCTCCATACCCAACATTGAAGCATCATCTTTTGCGGCACGGTCCATCAGCGAAAGAATCATCTCACGGAATCCCTGCAACTTGGCGTGAGTGCCCTTGTTGACGTTCAGCCCATAAGCCAACGGATTTTCCAATACCGCCCACCAACTCACCTTGTGGTCCAGAGCCGCTCCACCTATCTTGTCCAGCGTAGTCTTTCCAATTCCCCTAGCCGGATAATTGATGACACGCTTGATGGCTTCCTCATCATTCGGATTTACCACCAGCCGGAAATAAGCAATCACATCCTTCACCTCCTTGCGCTGATAAAACGACAGTCCGCCATAGATACGATAGTCTACCGAACGCTTGCGGAGGGCCTCTTCAAAGATACGGCTCTGTGCGTTAGTACGGTAAAGAATGGCAAAATCATCGTATCCATATCCATCCCGAAGATGCATCTGCACAATCTTGTTGGCCACAATCTCGCCTTCCTCCATATCGCTGTATGCGCAAAAGACCGCAATCGGCTCACCGGGTTCATTTTCCGAGAACACCTCTTTTTTGATTTGCTGCCTGTTCTTTGCAATCAGACTGTTGGCTGCCTTGACAATATTTTGAGTAGAGCGGTAATTCTGCTCCAGTTTAAACAAGCGTGCATCTTTATAAGTACGTGTAAAATTCAAGATATTGTCAATATTCGCCCCACGGAAAGAATAAATGCTTTGTGCATCATCTCCCACTACACATATCTTGTGGTGCACCGAAGTAAGTTGCTGCACAATGGCATGCTGTACAAAGTTCGTGTCTTGGTACTCGTCAACCAGCACATATTTAAATCCGTCAGCATAACAGTGCTTCACCTCCGGATGCTGGTCGAACAAAAGATAAGTGTACACCAGCAAATCATCAAAATCCATGGCATCGCTCTGGCGGCACCGCTCCCAATAGCTTTGATAAATTTTCCATATAAGAGGCATATTTGCCATCTTGTCGGCCTCTATCACCGAAGGATTCGACGCATAAGCCTGGGGCAGTACCAAATGGTTTTTGGCATTGCTGATACGCGACTGGACATTGCCCGGCTTATATACCTTTTCATCGAGCTGCATCTCCTTGATGATAGTCTTTATCAAACTTTTGGAATCGGAAGAGTCATAAATGGTGAAATGAGAAGAAAAACCGATCTTATCCGACTCCACCCGCAGGATACGTGAGAACACGGAGTGAAATGTCCCCATCCATAAATGGTTGGAACGCCCTCTTCCTACCTGACGGGCAATACGTTCCTTCATTTCCCTTGCCGCCTTATTGGTGAAAGTAAGCGCCAAGATCTGCCATGGCTCATACCCATGACCAAGCAAATAGGCTATCTTATAGGTAAGCACCCGCGTTTTTCCCGAGCCGGCACCCGCGATGACCAATGAAGGTCCTTCATTGTATTCCACAGCCGCACGCTGGCTTTCATTTAAATCTTTCAAAAAATCATTATCCATACTGATTAGGAAATTATCTGAGGTTTACAAAGCGACCTTTTTTCTTCAATACCAGAAAACCATCTTGCACCAAGCAACAAGTCCAAGTCGCCCCATCCATTGTTTCTTTTAATAATTGCGGACAAAGATACAGTTTTTCCCCTTAATATCATTTTTTTTACATTTTTTGCCCGAAACATTTGCGTATTCAAAAATAATCCGTACCTTTGCATCGCTTTTGAGAAACAAAGCAACTCTAAAAGGAGTTTTGGAGAGGTGGCAGAGTGGTCGATTGCGGCGGTCTTGAAAACCGTTGTACTGCGAGGTACCGGGGGTTCGAATCCCTCCCTCTCCGCTGAAACTGAAAATAAGGCTGTCAAAACAGCATTC
>JARIAN010000092.1 GCA_029257865.1 Phocaeicola sp. | reverse complement strand
CATTACCTTACGCACATTGCAGCGTGATATGGCAGATATTAGAAGCAACCTTGATATAGAGATTATCTATGACAGCAAGAAGAACGGCTACTACATTGACGAAACTTGCAGTATGGATATGGATAAGCTGCTGTACTTTCTCGGATTGGCTGAGAGTTCTGACGTAATACTATCCAATATCAATGACAGGCAAAGACTGTTGAAATACTTGTCAATAAGCCCCAATCCTCACGCTAAAGGAGTGGAGAATATAGGTATATTACTGCAAGCCATACAGCAATGCACCGTTATCAATATCAATCATCTTAGTTATCAGACAGGAGAGCAGACGACCTATACCGTAGAGCCTTATCTATTGAAAGAATTTGAGGGAATGTGGTATCTGTTTGCCTATTGTGAGGATATGAAAGCATTCCGCACCTTCGGACTTGACAGAATAAGACAGATACAGATAACAGACAGGATATTCCAACGCAGAGCAGAATTGGAACATACAGCAGAGAAATTTGATAATGTGTATGGATTGGTATATGAACCCGATAATAACCCCAATGCTCCGATAGAGGAAGTAAGACTGAAAGTATCTCATATTATGCTGCCTTATATCCAATCCCTACCGATACACTCCTCACAAAGCATAAGTGGAAACACAATAACACTGCATCTGATAATAAACCCAGAATTGGAAAACAAGATAATGGGTTATGGAGAGCATATTGAAGTATTGTCTCCACCATCGCTGCGAAACAAGATTAAGGAAAGGATAATACAATCACTATCAAGATACAATGATTGAGCAATTACAGAGACCGTTACAGCAATGTAGCGGTTATTTTTTTGTCCATAAGCCAAGAAATACAATGAAAAGAGCAAGACTACCGACTTAATCTGTCGTACCCATAGTCCGATATTTGCAGAAAACTTACAAGTCTGTATCAAGAGGAGGAAAGAAATCGGCAGGAGAACACTCAAATTCCTGTGCTATGATATACAACTGGTGGACACTGTATTTCATATCAAATTTGTCGCTCTCTATCTGTCCGATGAAGCTGGGGGAACAGCCGAGAATCTCAGCCATACCACGCTGTGATATGCCAAGTTCCTTACGCTTATCCTTAACTTTCTGTATGACAAATATATCAACCTTTGACTTCATGCAAAAAACTCTGATTAACAGATTGTAAAGTTGAAGAAAAGATTTATCTTTGTGCTTAGTATTACTGAGCATACACTAAAAAGCAAAGGATTATGGGAAAGAAAATTATTGAAAAAGGATGGCTGTATGAGTATGAGGAAACAGCAGAAAGCCAAAATATAAACGGCTATGAAGTTACAGGGGTGAGATATGTACTGGGAGAGCAATTTGACCACTCTTGTAAGAAAGCATTAATCTGCATCGGTATAAATCCAAGCACGGCAATCCCCGAACAGCTTGACCCGACACTAAAGAGAGTACAGAAGTATGCCAAAAGCAGTGGAGAATATGGAGCATGGTATATGCTGAACGTATATCCGCAACGTGCAACCAATCCCGATGATATGGATATAGAGCCCAATATGGAAATACACCGTAACAATCTGACTGCCATAAAGAACCTGTTATCCGAAATCAAGGAAGCAGATGTATGGTGTGCTTGGGGTAATATCATTGGAAAAAGGAAATACCTGTACGACTTATTGCTTGGAAACACAAAGAAAGGTATTGACGGCATTATCAGTCTTTTCAATAAGAACTATCGCTTTAAGGCATACAGCTCTACCGTCAAGGGTTGTCCTAAACATCCTCTTGTAATTTCCCATAACGACAAACTGAAAGACTTGGCAGAGGTTGGACTAACAGAACTGAACAATAACATCAATAGGATAATACTTGCTATATGAAATTCAACTTTAATTTCTTTAAAAAGAAGAAAGAAGAATCACTTGATTGGATGGATGAAATTCTGAAAAATGGATTCTTCAATAACAACAATGAGGAAATAAACCCAGAAGAAGACGATACAGGCATACCTGATTATACTCTTAATAATAGAAACAATATAACAACAGGGTTATATCTTGTATTGGAAAGTAATATCCGCCCATTCCACTCTTTTGATAAAATCTATGTAGAAGAAATTACAGAAAATGGACTTATCATAAGATTTGAAGAAGAAAACGAAAAGAAATTTTACGACTATACTTCACTGAAAGAAGTAACAGTTGCCAAAGATGAAGATTTTGATAAACAATTTGAATAACTTATAATATTATTAATCATGAGTAAGAAAAAACAAAATGTTCAATCAGCAGAAGACAAAAGAAAGTTTTTTAAATCAAAGTATCTCCTTAGAGCTATACATGGAGATTGGTGGATTACAGGTAATCATGTGATTATTGACGACCATTACTTTGAATACCGAAAAAGAAACTGGCACTTAATATCTGTCGATTCTTTACAGTTCCACTGGCAATATGTAGAAAGTATAATGGTTGATAAGCATATTTTCGGGGCAACCCTAAAAGTTACGGCAGGTAAAGAACATTATTACATCAAAGGATTATCCAAGAAGACTGCCGATGCAATCAAGAAGTTAGCATTGAACTATATTTCTATTAATACACAAAGAGGTACAACAGAAGCATTGGCAGGAGCAATAGCACAAGCTGTAAAGGGTAATGGCGGTAATACTCCAAGTCCAGCCGATGAACTGATGAAATTCAAGAAACTCCACGAAGCAGGAGCTATTTCTGATGAAGAATTTGAAAAAGCAAAGAAAAAAATCCTGTCATAAACTATGAGAAAGCAACTCAAACAATTAGAGGAGTTTCATAAGGCATTCGGGCTGTATATGAACGAATGCCCTACCTTACGCATTCCTCAAGAATTGCACGAATTGCGTATGAGGGTAATGAAAGAGGAAGTGGACGAGTATGCAGAGGAATACGCAATCACAGGAGACAGTGAAGATGAACGCTTACAGGCAGTAGCCAAAGAATTAGCAGACATTGCCTATACTTTATTGGGTACAGTTATATCTCACGGATTGCAGGACGAGTTTGAGCGTATCTTCGATGCGGTACACGAAAGCAATATGAGTAAGTTGGACGAGAACGGCAAACCTATCTACCGTGAAGACGGAAAGATACTGAAATCAAGCCGTTACCATGAACCCGACTTGAGTTTCTTGAAGAACAAGAAATAATCTCTCTATACCAACCGCTATGATTATAAAAGATTATAGCGGTTATTTTTGTAAATAACTAAATCCTACGTCAAAAAATGTCGTATGTCAAGTAATAACTTTGCAATGTATTAATCATAAAAATTAGAATATATGAGAAATTATGGAATACACAAATCTAACAAAACTCAAAAACCGAATGTAAAATCGGGATTTCCTGAATTGGATAAAATAACAAATGGATGGAACAATGGCAATTTGATTGTTATCTCTGCTCGCCCTGCTATGGGAAAAACAGCTTTTGGAATGTCTTTATTAAAAGAAATTGCAGTAAAGAATAGAATACCGACCGCATTCTTTTCTCTTGAAATGTCAAATAAACAGGCGATTGACAGATTCCGTATAGCATTAAGCAAAGTGGATATAGCGAAAATAAGAGAGTACGACAATGGCAATACAGATGCTTTAAAAATACAGAATTGAAGATGCTGAAAAGCAAATGGATATTGCTCCTTTTTACTTTGACGATACTCCTTCGCTATCAATATTTGATTTATACCAAAAAGCAGTTCGTCTAATCAGTGATTTCCAGATAAAACTGATTATCATTGATTATCTAGAATTAATGAACCATGGACTTCTATTCTCAGATAGAAATGAGGGAATAGCTTATATTATACGTAGATTAAAAGAATTGGCTAAAGACTTGAATATCCCGATTATTGCATTCAGTCAATTAAATCGTATAAAAAATGGGGAAGAAGTAGAGGGCAGATATCCTCAATTAAGAGATTTACGTTATGATGCCATTGAGCAGGATGCAGACGTAGTATGTTTTATCCATCGTCTATCATATTATAAAATCTATACTGATGAATATGGAAATGACTTGCATGGTAAGGCAAAAATAATTGTTGCCAAAAATCGTAATGGAAATACAGGGGATGTATTTTTAAAATTCAATGGAGAATGTTCAAGTTTTGATAACTTAGATGAATAAATCATACCAACCCATATCCATAGAGCCATTATTCCAATTACGGAGTAGTGGCTCTTTTTCTGTCCCTACGTCTAATTCTGTCGTAACCGCCACTCTACCTTTGTTGCAAAAATCCAATGCAAAGGAAAATATTCAAATTCAAGATAATAAGCAAAGAGGAGCATTGTACCCTGTCGCTTGATTTTACCAATCTGACCAACGAGATTATCCGTCCAATCACTGCAAGCCTTATTAAGATAGAACCCAATGAGAAATGCAAATTGCTGTTTGTAGGAAATGCAAATTGCAGGCTCACATTGGAAGATGTCTATAACCTGTCGAGCCTGTTCCAATCGGTTATAGGCTCTGCCTTGGTATGGGATATTATAGGTGATTATCTGAATACGGACGACAGCCAAGAATTGGACGGCTACCTGATTATTAACTCTGACCTTATCAACCAATGAGCAATACATTACCACTATTTCAACAATACACTCCATACGATACCAAAATTGTAAAGACCGCCACCCGATACGGCTTGTACCTTATAGGGGGAACGGCAATAGACCTGCTATGCAGATATTACTCCGTCCCCTTTTGGAGAAGCAGATCCGATAATGACCTTGACTTTTGGACAGCATACGACAACAGCCATAAGGACAGGTTTATCCGTCATATCAAGCATACTTTAGGATTTATGGTTAAGGAGGATTCAGACTATATGCTCTCTTTGGAATCTTCCACTATACATACAGACACGGATATACTGATAGACTATGACCGTAATAATAGCAAGTTCGGCTATACCGTCAATAATATTAAGGTTATGTCTCCAATATATCTCTTTGCATCCAAGTTTGACCGTTATGTGAACTGCAATAATGCACAGCGAAAGACTACCGATTTCAAGGACTTACAAACCCTACTGTTAATAATTGAGCGGACAAATGGTTTTGACGAACTTGAAAACCATTTATCCGCTCTGAATTATGACCAAAGAGCCGAAGATGCACTCAATGACATTATAGCAAGTATGATATGACAATACAAGCAATCATCAAGACTGGGGTTTATTCTATTTAGATATGTCAATGTTCTCTCTAAAAAACAAAAATGCAGATATAATTATTAGCCACTAATACCTCTGTATTGGGAATATTTCTTTTATTGTTCTGTAGTATAATATATTTATTAACAGTCCCACGAAATCTTTCTTTTAAAGAATTTCTATCTAATCCTAAATCTGTTATCCCTTAGGAATTTTCTTATTTTCTGAGAGCCCAGAAGCAAACTCAAAAATATAGCAGGGTAAAAAAACAACTTCTATAAGAAAGCAAGATCTAACTTCTTATTACCTGAATAGCCAAATCAATAAGATATTTATCTCTCTTTGCTCCATCCATTTTTTCCTAGATTTTACGCAAAGATCATTCCCAAACAAGAAAATATAGACATCAATATAAAATCAAAAAACAGAGCGCTTACATTTTTGAGGAGTTCTTTTTCTTTTCCACACCCAAAAGAACAATCTTATTTTCATCGAAAACACATCAAGAAAACCGCTTGACTGTTGCATTTGCAACTATCTAAAACAGTCGAATGTATATTCATACATTCTGCGGATATTATTACAAAAGCATAGGAAAACGAACAGATAGTACCATAAAAATTTTGCCCGTTTTCGCAAACGGGCAAAAAAAAAGGAGTACCGCTGTACTCCAACCTTTGTTAACCTTAAATCTAATACTATGAAAAACACGTTGCAAAGGTACGGCTTTTCCGGAAACTTGCAAACTTTTGCACTAAAAAATCATGCTTTACAACATATTTTAATAAATAAGAGACTATTCTAAATTGGTTTTAACAAATAGTCTGATTTGTTATCCCGCAAACAGTCCCTTACTCTTTATAGTCAACCAGCTCAATTAAAGCCTCGCTTTAGCTGAAATCTCCAACATTTTCTGAATAGGTTTGATTGCCTTTTCTGCAATCTCAGGAGCAACAGCAACTTCCGGCCATTCATACTTTAATGTCAAATATAGTTTTTCCAAAGTGTTCAATCTCATAAAACCACATTCATTGCAAGCACATCCGCTATCTTCAGGAGGCGCAGGAATAAAGTTCTTTTCCGGGCACTTGTTGCGCATTTCATATAAAATACCACTTTCTGTAGCCACGATAAAATCTTTCTTGTCGCTTGCTATTGCATACTTCAGCAAACCAGCTGTAGAGCCAATGCAATCGGCTAGTTTGGCCACAGTACCCTTACACTCTGGATGCACCAGAATAGCAGCATTTGGATACTGCTTTTTTATTTCTATTATTTTCTCTATAGAAAACTTCTCGTGCACATGGCAAGCACCATCCCAAAGTAACATATCTCTTCCTGTAATAGAGTTGATATAGTTTCCCAAGTTTCTATCCGGACCAAATATAATCTTTTCATCTTTAGGAAAACTTTCTACCACCTGCTTGGCATTAGTAGAAGTCACCACCACATCAGTTACCGCCTTTACGGCTGCACTAGTATTGACGTAAGAAATAACAGTATGGTCCGGATGTGCTTTCACGAACTCAGCAAATTCTTCAGCCGGACAGCTATCCGCCAACGAACATCCGGCATTCAAATCAGGAATCAACACTTTCTTTTTTGGACACAAAATCTTTGCAGTCTCTCCCATAAAATGAACCCCACACATTACAATGATGTCTGCATCGGTTTTGGCAGCCCATTGTGCCAATGCAAGACTATCACCAATAAAATGTGCGATTTCCTGAATTTCGTCTGACTGGTAGTAGTGGCCCAAAATAATTGCATTTTTCTCCTTACACAATTGAGCAATCTCTTTTTTCAGGTCAAGTGTTTTATCCACTGTTTCTTCTACATACCCTTTTTTCAACCAATTCTCTTTAATCATATTAATATTATATTTTTTTTCTTCTTTTAAAAGAAAGAATAAGATGATAATAATAGCCGGTTGAAAGTGTTAGTAAAAAGTATAGCCATTTTCTTGCATATTAAGTTATTAAGAAGATATCTGTAGATATACTTCCTTCATTAACACTCTTACTAGCTGATTATCTTATGTTTTGTTGATATATTAACAATATGTTGATTAGGAGCAAAGTTAAAAACTTTCTGCCTATAATGCTGCTAATTTTCGTGAAATTTTATGTTTATATTGGTATCGAAACTTTATGTTAACTTTTTTGGAATCTTCTTTTCTCTTTTGCTATATAGCTTTGTTTGAATAATGCAAGAAATAGTTTTTATTTTCTATGCATAGGTTTTTTACACCTTTTCAACAGTTTTCCACAAGGTTATTAAGATAGTTTTTATCTTTGTATCGTTTTGTATGGCAAATGTGTATTGCCGTGCGATTTAACTCATTAACAGAACCATTTTATATGTCGGAACTGAGAAAACTGAAAATAACAGAAATGAACCGTCTTACGGTTCAGGAGTTCAAGGAAGCTGCAAAACTTCCATTGGTAGTGGTGCTCGATGAAGTGAGAAGTCTTCATAATATAGGGGCCGTATTCCGTACTTCGGATGCTTTTTTGGTAAACAGTATTTATCTGTGTGGGATAACAGCTACTCCACCACATCCTGAAATGCATAAAACGGCATTGGGAGCAGAATATACGGTGGAATGGAAATACTTTAAAAATACTCTTGATGCGGTGGAAGAACTTCATAAAGAGGGATATACAGTTATGTCTATTGAACAGTGTGAGGGGAGTATGATGCTGGATAAACTGGAAGTGGAAGCCGGTAAGAAGTATGCTATTGTGATGGGAAATGAAGTGAAGGGAGTGCAGCAGGAAGTGGTAAATCGTTGCGATGGCTGCATTGAAATTCCTCAGTATGGCACCAAGCATTCTCTGAATGTATCGGTTACTGCCGGTATAGTCTTATGGGAGTTTGCTAACAGACTGATGGCGTTAAGAAAATAGATAGATAGGAGTCGTTGTGTAATTGATTGGAGATTATTCAACGGCTCTTTTTTTCATTCAACAACGAATTAACAATGCATGTGGACAACTTGTTAATTTATTGATTATCTGCAAAATAAAATTGTGTTTTATCACTCTATAGTTGTCCGTTTTCTACAAGTATAATCACTCTTTCTATCATCCTGTCTTCTTCTTCCGGGTGATATTCCTTTTTAAGGCTGGCTCCGAACAAAGCAGCAAAGGTCTGGTAAAATCCGGCTTTGAAAGGTCCCATAAAAGCCTTTACCAATTGATAAGACGATTGGTTACATTCTCTGTTTACTAGCTTTATCAATAGTTTTCCCTGTGAGAAAGTAAGCTTTTTCATTTTAGGGGTATATTGTTCTTTCAGTCCTTTCTCCACTAGTTTGATATGTTTTTTCCGTGCTTTTTCATCTGGCAGTGTTTCCAGATATTCATACGTTTCTATTACTATGTTTCTAATTTCGCGTGCCAGTGGCAATGTCTTCTTCACATCTCTCACTAATTTATAGTAATAGCGTTCCTGTTTTCGGCTTTTAAACTTAACGGTAGGGTATATATAGATGTTTTTCAACGTTATACAAGGTATAGTGTCTCCTTGATACACGCACATAGGTACCATATATCCTTTGAGCTGCAATGAGGAAGACTGCTGCGCTTTTAAGGGCAGAGTCGCTCCAAAGATTAAAAGGATTATTATGTATATCATGTGTTTCATAGTTACAAAAATAAATATAATTATAAATTCAGTCTTTATGTAATGAGATATTTTAACGTAAATAGGCTGTTGATAACCATTTAATAACATGTTGAAAAGATTATTTGTTGCTTGTATATCAATGATTTGCGTTTTTACAGCATCCCATTCCCAATCATCTTGGATGGAATGGCGGGAAGCAGGATTAGACGGGGAGTCGGCTGCAGGATGGGAAGATGAATATGAGGAGCTGAGTGAGCTGGCTGCCCATCCGTTTAATATTAATACGGTTACCAAGAAACAGTTGGAGCAACTGCCTTTTCTATCGGATAAGGTAGTGGAGAATATTTTGTATTATCTGTATAAATATGGTCCGATGGTGAGTAAGAACGAACTGTTGGGCATAGAGGGTATTGACTGGCAGACAGTTCGTTTCCTACAAGATTTCATCTATATCGGACCTGCTGAAAAAGAGCATGATAGATTCTCTTTTAAACACTTCATGAAATATAATAAACAGGAGTTATTAACAAGGTTGGATATACCGTTGAATAAGAAAGTGGGCTATATATATCCAGAGGATGGAAAGCATTATTTGGGAGATTCTTTTTATCATAACCTCCGTTATCGGATGGAGTATAACAAGCGGATTTATATTGGATTTACTGCGGAAAAGGATGCGGGAGAGCCTTTCTTCAAGGGGCCTAACCGCAAGGGATATGATTTTTATTCGGGATATTTGTTCTTGCAGGATATAGGGCGTATCAAGGCTTTGGCATTGGGCAACTATCGGGCCAATTTCGGATATGGATTGGTATTCAACAGTAACTTGTTCAGTTTTGGAAGGTCGGGAGCTATTGTCAGTATGAACCGTACGGGGAGGGGGATTTCTAAATACAGTTCGACTGCTGAATATGGTTATCTGCAAGGTGCTGCTGCTACTATAAAACTAACCGACCGGTGGGAGGTTTCGCTCCTTTATTCGTATAATAGATTGGATGCACGGATAGAAGATGGGTTGATAAGGATGTTGAAAACTGATGGATATCATCGTTTGCCTAAAGACTTTGAGCGTAGAAATGCTGCATCTAAGCATCTAATAACCAGTAATTTAAATTATAAGTCTTCAGCTATTAACATTGGGTTAACAGCTGTTTATAATGTTTTCGACAAAATGTTGAATCCGGAACTTCGTAAATATAACCGATACTATCCTCGTGGCAAGGATTTTTTCAATGCAGGAGTCTATTATAAGTATTTTTTTCATCCTAAATGGATATTTGCAGGGGAGACTGCTGTAGACAATAAAGGAAAGATAGCTACTTTGAATATGCTAACTTATTCACCGTTGGTTAATACATCGTTTATAGTTATCAACAGGTTTGCTGATATGAAATACTCATCTGTTTATGGAAGTAATATTTGGGAAAATTCTCGTCAGCAAAATGAATTTGGTTCTTATATTGGATTGGAAACTAGTATAATACCTTGTATAAAGTTGTCGGGATACTTTGATTTCTTTCATTTTTTCTATCGGCGGCATCAAGTGGATGCCGACCATACTTCTGGATTTAGCAGTTTGGTTCAGATAAGTTATTCACCGATTAATTCACTGATGATGTTAATAAAATATAGTTGCAAGAATAAAGCTAAAAACTATACAGACCACTCAAAAAAGAAATATGTGTTGCCTTATGTCCGGCATCGGTTTCAAGGGCAGGCATCTTATGAACCAGCAAACGGATGGCAGTTGAAGACATCTGGAGAATATGTGCATACTTCCTTCTCTGGCAATCGTCCTTCCGATGGTTGGTTGCTGAACTCTACTATACGATGGGAGGGGCATTCCTTTCCTTTACAGGTGATATTAGGAGCAGCTTGTTTTCGTACACAAAACTATGATTCCAGGATATATATGTATGAGCCCGGTTTGCTTTATTCTTTTTCTATGCCTTCGTTTTATGGAAAAGGACGTCGGATGTCTCTCAATCTTAAATATACCTATAAAAACCGGATTGTAGTGCATGCCAAGTGGGGGTGGACGCACTATCTAGACCGGAATAGGATAGGGACAGGTTTGGAAGAGATTCAGGGGAGTGATAAGGCCGATGTGCAAATTCAGTTGAAAGTAAAATGGTAGTTGGGAATTATTGAGTATTTTTGTCAGTCGATATTTATTAAAACTATTAGATTATGTCTACTGTTATTTATCCATCTCCTATATTTGGTCCGGTGCATAGCCGCCGTTTGGGAGTGTCGCTAGGCATCAACTTGCTTCCTGTCGATGGGAAATTCTGTTCGTTCGATTGTATTTACTGTGAATGTGGATATAATAAAGACCATCGTCCTAAGCAGAAGTTGCCTACTCGTGAGGAAGTATGTTCCGCTTTGGAGGCATGCTTGAAACGCATGTCAGAGCAAGGACCTGAGCCAGATGTTTTGACTTTTGCCGGTAATGGAGAACCTACTGCCCATCCTGATTTTGCTGCTATTATAGCCGATACATTAGCTTTGCGTAACCGATATTTTCCTAAAGCTAAAGTAAGCGTGTTGAGCAATGCTACTTTTATTGGGAAGCCGGAGGTGTTTAAAGCGTTGGAGCTGGTAGACAACAATATTTTGAAGTTGGATACGGTAGATATGGATTACATATCTCGAGTGGATCGTCCTAATGGAAACTATCAGTTGGAAGATATCATTGAAACGATGAAGCGATTTAAGGGGAAGCTAATCATACAGACGATGTTTATGAAAGGTAAAACAGACGAAGGAGAGGACGTGGACAACACTTCCGACCGTTATGTATTGCCTTGGCTGGAGGTGGTGAAACAAATTGCTCCCCGCCAGGTAATGATTTATACCATTGACCGTGAAACTCCAGACCAGAGTTTGCTGAAGGCTACTTGTCAGGAATTAGATCGAATTGTGTCATTGCTTTCTCAAGAAGGTATTTATGCTACAGCCTCTTATTGAGGCTGTTTTCGCAAACGGGCAAAAAAAAGGAGTACCGCTGTACTCCAACCTTTGTTAACCTTAAATCTAATACTATGAAAAACACGTTGCAAAGGTACGGCTTTTCCGGATATCTGCAAATTTTCCCCTTAAAAAATCATGTT
>JARIAN010000001.1 GCA_029257865.1 Phocaeicola sp. | reverse complement strand
TATAATTATTGAGAAGTAAGATGAAATAGCATACCCCCAATGACAATACATAAGCTATAGCCAGCAAAACAATGTATCTATGTCCGAACAAGCGGTAAATGACCATTTTCTTTGCCCCATTAATCTTGCGGATAGCCACCTCTTTTTGCCGGCGTTCCGTATCAAGGCTGATAGACTGATACAACCCCAACAAAGTAATCAGTAAAGCCAATACGGTACATACTGCAAACAGATTCTTTATTAAAATGAATCCTGTCATTTCTTTGTGGAATAAAGATTCTGCTTCATATGGTTCATTCACCGGATAATATTTGTTCAGAATTGCCTTTATCTCCCTTAAAGCTTCTGCACGATTGCAGCCCTCTTTCAGTTTGATATATCCATAGGTATGCTTTATGTTATGAGGTAAAGGCAGTAATACCAATTGGTCGTTATAAGAAACATAATGCTGATGAGATCCTACAATAGGATAGTCAACCCCATCGTACCAAACCTTGTGGAATGTACTGTCACGGCGGTACTGGTCATCAAACTCTTTGGTGACATAGGCAAAAGCCTCTCCTTGATGATGCTTGCTCTTTACATGTATTTGGTTAAGGAAAGTTTCGTCTACCAACAAAGTTGTAGCTTCTCCAGGTTTCATGTCTATAATATGTCCATAACTATATTCGGAAACAGATTCACACCATGAGCCTTGTTTCAATGCTTGAATAATCTCTTCCCGATGCTTTTGCATATCTTCAGATCTTGGACTAATAGAAAATGGGATGAGGTTTTCCTGGTCTTCTTCTGTGAGAACAGGGAATTTTTTATCGAAACTGCTGTTCATGGCAGCTGATATGGCAATAATGCCTGATAAGAACCCCAATGAAATAAATAATTGGAAAGTTTGAAATACATTACGCAACATCAGATTGCCACGACTCTGACGACCGCTCAGCCCGTTGACTTGCAGAT
Source organism: Phocaeicola sp. (assembly GCA_029257865.1). Lineage (GTDB taxonomy): Bacteria > Bacteroidota > Bacteroidia > Bacteroidales > Bacteroidaceae > Phocaeicola. Next base: position 1,737 of record JARIAN010000001.1, on the reverse strand, counting down.
GTTTCATCAGTCGACATACCGTTACTGCACTTATTACTATCGGAAAGATGAACAAACAGCTGCCTATTCGTATTTGTACACCAACCAAAGTATTGGTATCCACATAAAACTCATTTTGTACAAAAGAAGAAAAACTACTCATCACTATAGGGAAGATACTCTCGGTCACTGCCATAGCGAGCAACAAACTGATGAAAATGATAATACATTGTTCTCCGCACATCCATCCCCATAGATGTAAAGCATTACCTCCCAAACTCTGACGTAGCCGGATGGTGTTTATTCGGTTGACAAAACTCCCCACGCTTAATGAGAAATAATTGATGAGTGCAATCAATAAGATACACATACCCAAGATGGCAAGATACATGGGAAGGGGATTTGTAATATTGTTTTCACTTCTCCAATAAAAACATGGAGTTGCTTCGGCTGAATCATCCCATTTCATGGCTTTTAGTCGTTCGTTCAACACTTTCAAATCAGTATCGGGTTTCATCAAAAAAGTTAGATTGACATCTCTAAATCTTTCTTTTACCCAGGGAGCTGTAAGAAATACTTTGTCGGGAACCAAATTAACATTTGTCCCTGTCGGATAAGGTTTTACAATAGCCACAACTTGATAATCTATATCAGACAATCGAATAGTACTGCCAATCTTCACATCTTTATCGGCATACTTATTCATAAACTCTGTAGTAACCACAGCCTGATTGAATTTCTCATTAAAATCTTCCCATCTGCCTTCCAATAACTGTGTAGGGTAAAGTTTGAAATAATCGGAGGTAGTAATAGTTCCACTTACAGAATATCTGTTATTGGAGGACGTAACGTAGATACCTTTAAAATCTTGAGCATTATTTTTTGCTTCTATAGCATCACCTGCAATATCTTCTATTTTCTTTAGCTTCTCATCAGACAATCCAATATGAGAACGTATACTATACTGCGAGCGGACCACTGCAAGACGGTCGTAAGTGGATAATGATTTATCTGCATAGGTAAATACAAAGTAATAATAGCTGCATAGGCTGAAACAAATTATTCCAGCTGTAATGCAGAGGGAAGAAAGTACACTACGACCTTTTTGCTGTAGCATAGTTCGAAAGATAATGATAAGATAATGTTTTATCATATTTCTGTTATTTCTTATTTGTTTGATAATTAGTCGTTTTATGTTTCATTCAAAATCAACGAGCTATTCACTCTTTATCACTTCCGCAGGATTGATTCGTGAAACTTTCCATACCCTCCATCCGATACACAAGGTAATCAGCAAAGAGACTCCAAGGAAGAAGAAGTTTATTGATGTCAACATCCTTGTGTAAAATTAAGACAGCTTCTCCAATACCAGCATATTCTTTTTTCTTCAGATTTTCGAAATACTCACACCTTCCCCAGATATCAAACGAGTAGTTACTGTGGGGCAAGTCTTTAAAGACTGCTCCAATGGTAAAAGTTTCCTTATTGAAATCTTCTTCGTATTGTTTGCCTACCACATCGGTAGTCCCGAACAAACGCATGGCACACGATTCGGTAATAGCTGATTTGCTATCATCATGAAGGAAATCGAGTGAACCCTTCAGTAGCTTCAGCCCGAAAATATCTATAAAAGAAGAATCTGTCAAAAGATAATTCAAATCACTATGTTTCACTCCATCGACATTTACATCGTTTTTCCATATATCAAGGGCGATAAACGATTTAATCTCCGGAAATTCGTTTTTTATATTCTGAAGT
>JARIAN010000089.1 GCA_029257865.1 Phocaeicola sp. | reverse complement strand
CTGCGTCCCCACGTCACCCTCAAGGGTAGTAACGGAATATTAACCGTTTCTGCCATCGGCCTCGCCGTTCGGCTGAGCCTTAGGACCCGACTTACCCTGATCCGATTAGCGTTGATCAGGAAACCTTAGTCTTTCGGCGAGGGGGTTTCTCACCCCCTTTATCGTTACTTATACCTACATTTGCTTTTCCATACGCTCCAGAATACCTCACGGTACGCCTTCAACGCTGAATGGAATGCTCCCCTACCGATACTTATGTATCCCACGGCTTCGGTAGACAACTTATACCCGATTATTATCCACGCCCGATTCCTCGACTAGTGAGCTGTTACGCACTCTTTAAATGAATGGCTGCTTCCAAGCCAACATCCTAGCTGTCATAGCAATCAGACTTCGTTAGTTTAACTTAGCTGTCATTTCGGGACCTTAGCCGGTGGTCCGGATTCTTCTCCTCTCGGGCACGGACCTTAGCACCCATGCCCTCACTCCCGGGGTCGAACTGATGCGCATTCGGAGTTTGTCAGGACTTGATAGGCGGTGAAGCCCTCGCATCCAATCAGTCGCTCTACCTCACATCAGTAATCCACGAGGCTGCACCTAAATGCATTTCGGGGAGTACGAGCTATCTCCAAGTTTGATTAGCCTTTCACCCCTACCCTCAGCTCATCCAGAAGCTTTTCAACGCTTATTGGTGCGGCCCTCCATCTGGTGTTACCCAGACTTCAGCCTGGCCAAGGGTAGATCACTTGGTTTCGCGTCTACCGCATCTGACTGAACGCCCTGTTCAGACTCGCTTTCGCTTCGGCTGCGGAACTCATGTCCCTTAACCTTGCCAGATACGGTAACTCGTAGGTTCATTATGCAAAAGGCACGCCGTCACATCAAAAGATGCTCCGACCGCTTGTAGGCGCACGGTTTCAGGTACTATTTCACTCTTCTATTCGAAGTTCTTTTCACCTTTCCCTCACGGTACTGGTACACTATCGGTCTCTCGGGAGTATTTAGCCTTACCGGATGGTCCCGGCTGATTCACGCAGAATTCCTCGTGCTCCGCGCTACTCAGGATACCACTATGCTTCGATTCGCTTCATGTACCGGACTGTCACCGTCTATGGTCGAACTTTCCAGATCGTTCCATTCACGAAATTTCATGCAATAACGTGGTCCTACAACCCCATCCTTGCCGTAACAAGAATGGTTTGGGCTAGTCCCCGTTCGCTCGCCACTACTGGGGGAATCATTATTTATTTTCTTTTCCTACAGGTACTAAGATGTTTCAGTTCCCTGCGTTAGCTCCTTACTTGGTAAGGTGATATGTCTTCAACATACCGGGTTGTCCCATTCGGAGATTCACGGATCAATGGTCATTTGCACCTCCCCGTGACTTTTCGCAGCTTATCACGTCCTTCATCGCCTCCGAGAGCCAAGGCATCCGCCATGCGCCCTTGCTTACTTTTCTTATCACATTCACACTATTGCTAGTGCGGGATGATATATACTTTTAGCTCTATACTTTAACTAAAATTACTTTTTGCTTGTTACATCATGTCATAGACCTTTTTATAGTGGAGAATAACGGATTCGAACCGTTGACCCCCTGCGTGCAAGGCAGGTGCTCTAGCCAGCTGAGCTAATCCCCCGATTTTTTTGCGGGTGCAAAGGTAAGTAAACTTTTCCGACCTCGCAAATTTTCAAGGAAGTTTTTTTTCCTTCCTTTTTTTTTGACGTAGTCCCAGGCAGAGTTGAACTGCCGACCTCTACATTATCAGTGTAGCGCTCTAACCAACTGAGCTATAGGACTGTATCAGCACTATCATAGATAGGCTAACTTCTCTTATATATGAAAAACAAACTTCTGCAGCACAAGGTCAAGAACCTATTTCAGTTTCTCTCCAGAAAGGAGGTGTTCCAGCCGCACCTTCCGGTACGGCTACCTTGTTACGACTTAGCCCCAATTACCAG
>JARIAN010000078.1 GCA_029257865.1 Phocaeicola sp. | reverse complement strand
GCCATATAACAGCTCAATCAATAAAAATTAGAGTTCGTCAAATCCCCGGATAAGGAGTTGGCGAACTCTATATTTTTTATATAATCCTCAGAGTACTCTGATTTGTGATTACTTTTTCAGTGCCCTCACATGGAAGGGGGACTATTCTACAGCTGAACACCATATTCCCGCAACTGGAATTGATGGAGATTGGGAAGCTTGTCAAACCCTGAATGGCACTTGGGGGTACTCTAAACTTAATCAAAAATGGAAGACTTCTGAAACACTGATACACGAACTTGTTGATGTGGTTAGTCGTGGAGGTAACTATCTTCTTAATATAGGTCCTGAACCTGACGGCTCTATACCTAAGGAAAGTGTCAGATTATTTAAAGAAATTGGAACTTGGATGAAAGTAAATGGAGAAGCTATTTATGGTACACGTGCCAACCCATTCAATGAAGAGTTTCAGTGGGGGCGTGTAACACGCAAGGGTAACGACAAGTTTTATCTTATTGTTTACAAAAAGCCATCTGATGGAAAAATCGTTCTTCCTTGCACTTTCAGTAAGGTTAAGGCTAGCATGCTGAACGATAAAACTAAACTCAACATCATTAAATATCAAAAAGATGGATATACTGTGATTGACGTTTCTTCTGTTTCTTTAGATGGACCTGCTACTGTGGTGAAATTGGAAGGAAAATTGAAGATGTTGAATAAATAATATGTTTGTCATGTGAATGCCAAGAATGCTTACATAAAAGATTCCTGGCATCATAGTCTGATTATTATTGATATATTTGAAACTATTTTTTATGTGATAACTAATAAACTAATATCAAATGAAAGCAAAAAATCTTATCGTCTTATTACTCTCCTTGTTTTTATCGGAATTAAACCTGTTAGCTGCTGTACCTGCAATACTTCCACGCCCTAATCACATTGAGCTTAAAAAAGGTATGATACGTTTTGAGAAAGAACTGTCTGTCAGCTTTCCGAGCGAATTAACATTGGAGGGAAGAGCGCTCATTTCTTGGCTGGGAAGAAACACCTCTTTGAAAATAGAAAAGATAAAAAAAGAGAAGAAAGCAGACATCGTATTAAAGTTTGAAAAACAGAATCAGTTTCAGACAGAAGAAGGATATTCTTTAGTGTCAGAGGATGGTAGAATCATAATTAGTTCTTATGCAGGTAAAGGAATTTTTTATGGGATTCAGACACTTAAACAACTTATACATTCTGTAGATGGAGTCATTACTGTACCTAATGTGTGCATTAATGATGAGCCTCGATTTGCCTGGCGCGGATTAATGCTTGATGAAGCACGTAATTTTAAGGGGAAAGAAGTAGTCAAAAAATTACTGGACGAAATGGCAGCCTTGAAACTCAATGTGTTCCACTGGCATCTCACCAACGACCAAGGATGGAGAATTGAAATTAAAAAATATCCGAGGTTGACCTCTGTAGGTTCATACCGTGATTCTACGGAACTGCATCATTTTGAAAGTAATGTATTTGATGGAAAGCCACATGGAGGGTTTTATACGCAAGAAGATTTACGTGAAATAGTAAAATACGCAGCAGAACGACATATTAATATAGTTCCAGAAATTACGGTTCCAGGACATATTACGGCAGCATGTGCGGCTTATCCTTGGTTGGGAACATCTGGAAAGCAGGTGAAAGTATCACCCAAATTTGGGGCACACTATAATGCTATCAATGCTGCAAACCCTAAAGTCTATCAATTTCTTAGTGATGTTTTCGATGAGATTATTGATATATTTCCATACCCTATCATTCATATAGGTGGTGACGAAGTTCGATATAACCAGTGGAATGAATCAAATGAAATTCAGCAATTTATGAAAGAACATCAATTCAAGAGTGGAGCTGAATTGCAAGTTTACTTTACAAACAAACTATCTGAAATATTATCATCAAAGGGACGTAGGATGATTGGATGGAATGAGATAACAGGTGATCGTCTGCACGAATTTCAAGCCAGTGATGAAAAGAAAGGTCTGACAAACAAATTGGCAAAGGGGACTGTTGTACAATTTTGGAAAGGCGATCCGGCTTTGATGAAAAAGGCTATTGACCAAGGATATGAGATAATTAACTCTTATCATATATTTACTTATTTGGATTATGACTACAATACCATATCATTGAAGAAAGCTTATCACTTTAATCCAATACCAGCAGGTATTGATGCAGAGCAGGAAAAGCAAGTGAAAGGTATAGGTTGTCAGATGTGGGGAGAGTTTATACCTACTGTGGAGGATATGAATAAAATGATTTATCCACGAATTGCTGCTTATGCAGAAGTAGGATGGACAAATGCAGAAAACATGAATTACAAAGAGTTCTTGGAATCTTTGCAATCCTTTCTTGTAAGATGGAAATTGGAGGGTATTAATTATGGACCATTAAAGTAGTATATAATATGTTGAAGTTTGAATTATTGCTATGTGGCTTGTCTATGCCGCTTATTTTACATGCTCAGCAGCAGCCTAATATAATTATGTTCTTAGTTGATGATATGGGATGGCAAGATACTTCCGTTCCTTTTTATAATAATGAACAGACTCCATTAAACACAAGATTTCATACACCGAACATGCAACGCCTTGCTAAATTGGGAGTACGATTTACTGAAGCTTATGCTTGTGCTATATCATCTCCTTCTCGTTGTAGTTTGCTCTCAGGTATGAATGCTGCACGTCATCGTGTTACGAATTGGACTTTGGTAAAAAATCAACAGACAGATGCAGAAAGTAATGTACTTGATTTACCCAATTGGCATTATAATGGCATTCAACCCAAAGAAGCTGAAGGGAAAATAGAACATGCTACTGCTATTACTTCACTTCCTGAGATACTTAGAAATAATGGCTATCGTACTATACATTGTGGGAAAGCTCATTTTGGGGCAGGTGATACACCAGGAGCAGATCCTACACAAATGGGTTTTGATGTAAACATTGGAGGTGGTGCTAATGGGGCACCAGGTAGCTATTTAGGAATAAAAAATTTCGGTGAAGGTTCCCGATTTGCTGTTCACGGCTTGGAAAAATATCATCACCAAGATATCTTCTTGACAGAAGCTTTGACGCGAGAGGCTATTGCAGCCATGAAAGAATCAGTAAAAATGGAAAAGCCATTTTATTTATATATGTCTCATTATGCCGTTCATTCTCCTTATGATGAAGATCGTCGTTTTTCACAAAAATATAGGGGAGTTTATGATAAACAATTGCAAGCACCTTTAAATGAGAATGAAACGCGTTATGCAGCACTGATTGAAGGTATGGATAAAAGTTTAGGTGATATTCTAGACTATTTGGAGCAAAATTCGGCATTAGCGAATCAAACCATCATACTTTTTATGTCTGATAATGGGGGACAAGGATTGAATAATGTTCGTCAAGGTAAGGCTAATCGTGATCCTAATTACCCCGCTAGGGGTGGAAAAGGATCTGCCTTTCTTGGGGGGGTAAGAGAACCTATGATTGTGTATTGGCCTGGAGTTACTGTTGGTAATACAGAAAATAATCAAAGAGTTATGATTGAAGATTTCTTTCCTTCAATATTAGAGATGGCAGGCGTGGATAAATATAATACACTTCAGGTCATTGATGGAGTAAGTTTTGTAGATGTTTTGAAACATCCACATCATAATTATAAACGTCCTATAGTGTGGCATTTCCCTAACTTATGGGGGGAAACTCAAAATAAAGAAGAAGGGTATGGAGCATATTCTTCTATTCTTGTAAGCCAGTATCATTTGATATATCATTGGGAGAATCAGCAGTTACGTCTTTATGATATTGTAAACGATATTAGCGAGCAGAATGATTTGAGCAGGGAAAAACCATATTTGGTGAAAAAAATGTCAAAGATGTTATCAAAATATCTTCGCAAATGTGATGCACAACGTCCTAAATTGAAATCAGAGAAAGATTTAATTCCGTATCCAGATGAAAGATTACAGAATGCTTTATAAATCAATAAGTCGTTAGATAATTAACATATTGATTAAGTGCTTTCTTTTATTAAGTTAAATAATTCTTAGATAAGTTTAGTATTACAGGTCTTATTTGTTTGAGATATCATTAAACTGTTTGGATTCAATTATTTGACTTATTTTCTTAAGCTAAATGGATTAAATTGTTAATCGATCAAAGATTGAATAAAAAATGTGCCAAAAATGTATGGTGACTTATATTTTGGCACATTTTTTATTAACAGGTTGTTAATATCTGAAACTGCTTCCTCCCAGGAACTCTCTCAGCAAAGAAGTAGGAGGTAATTCCTCATCAGGAACAGAAACGAAATATTTCAAGAAATGAAGCAGGCGGTGTGCTTCTGAATATTCCGGAGTATTGTTAGGTACTTTGCGCAACAGCGGTTCTGCATAGTCTTTTAATACCGCAAGTTCGAATATTAAAGCAGAGTTGAACATTGCATCGGCGTATTCCTGGTAGGGGAAAATCCACTTGTCTTCTCCGGCACGTACACTGCCCCATCTTGCAATTGTTTCTTCGGCCGAGTATCCGCGGTATTTATAGTCGCGGATGATGCGTCGGAGCAGACGGTTGTCGGTGGTAGGGATGTAGTTATGGTTATCTAGCAGGATGGTAGTGAGCGCCGATACATAAATCTTATATTTATTTTCTGCGGGGATAGATTCCGACAGAGCCGGATTTAGGGCATGGATACCTTCTAGGATTAGAATCATGTGTGGTTCCAGGCGGAGTTTCTTTCCGCTGTTTTCACGTTTGCCGGTAGTGAAGTTAAATCGTGGCAGTTCTATTTCTTTTCCAGCAAGTAAGTCGTTCAGTTGTTCCTTGAAGAAATTCAGGTCGAGTGCATCCAGCGATTCGAAGTCGTAGTTGCCTTCTGCATCTTTAGGAGTATCTTCCCTGTTGACGAAATAGTCATCCAGTGAAATCGGATAAGGCATCATGCCATTGGTCATCAGCTGGATGCTGAGACGTTTGCTGAAGGTAGTCTTTCCCGAAGATGACGGACCGGAGATTAGTACCATTTTAATGCGCTGTCCGTCTTTGTTGCGTGAGGTAATTTCATCGGCAATATGTGCAATTTTCTTTTCCTGTAAGGCTTCTGAAACTTTAATTAAGTCGGTGGCAAATCCGGCGTTGCAAGCTACGTTGAAGTCACCCACAGTACCCAAATGCATAATTTGGTTCCATCGTCTGTATTCTTGGAACACTTCGAGCATCTTTTCTTGTTTTACCACTTCTTCCAGTTGTTTCGGGTTTTTCCGGTTTGGAATCCGCAAAAGTAGTCCGTCGTAGTATTTCACCAAATCGAACAGTCGGATGTATCCGGTACTTGGAACTAGGCTGCCATAATAATAGTCAATGGTATCTTCCAGTGTATAGTAGAATGTGTATAGTTGGTTGTAGGTTTCCAGCAGTTTTACCTTGTCGTCCATCTGGTGTTTTTTGAACAGTTCTACCGCTTGCTGAGTGCGGCATTCAGTCTTTTCAAACGGGAGGTCGGCGGCAATCAGTTCTTTCATCCGTTGCTTGATGCGTGAAACATCATCCAGGCCGATATTTCTGTCTAGTTTAAGGTGGCAGAAATATCCTTTCGATACTGGGTGCTCCAGAGAAATGCCACCTTCCGGATACAGGTCTTTAACCGCCTTTACCAAGATGAAGCACAACGAACGCACATAGGTGCGCATTCCCGAAGAACTGGTGATATCAAGGAACTCCACATCCTTGTTATAATACACTTGAAAGTTCAGCCCTTCCACTTTATTGTTCACTTTTGCGCTGACCGGACCATAGGGCATATTTAAATTAAAACCCTTATAAACGTCTAAAAGCGTACTTCCGGCAGGGAATTCTTTTGTAAGATTGTTATTTTTGCAATATATTTGTAGCATAATTGTAATATGTATTACTAACATGGTGAATAGGCAAGTAATTTACACAATAAATGAGTAAAAGCCTATTTCCAGCTTAATAAATAACTAATGGAATATACTTTTTATGATTTTTTAGCGCTGCTCGGATCGCTGGCGCTTTTCCTTTATGGAATGAAAATCATGAGTGAGGGGCTGCAGAAGTTTGCGGGTGATCGTCTTCGTAGTATCCTGACTGCAATGACCTCGAATCGAGTAACGGGTGTGCTTACAGGTGTGCTTATTACTGCATTGATTCAATCTTCTTCGGCAACGACAGTCATGGTCGTTAGTTTCGTTAACGCAGGACTTTTATCTCTTTCTCAGTCTATTGGGGTGATAATGGGTGCCAATATCGGTACCACAGTTACAGCATGGATTATATCTACACTTGGATTTAAGGTCGACATATCCGCCTTTTCACTGCCTCTCTTGGCTATAGGTATTCCATTGTTATTCTCACAGAAAAGTTCTCGCAAGTCTATCGGTGAATTCATTTTCGGTTTCGCATTCCTTTTTATGGGGCTGAACCTGTTGAAAGTAAATGCTCCCGATTTGGGACAAAATCCGGATATGCTGGCTTTTGTGCAGAATTATACCGATATGGGCTTCTTTTCAGTTTTACTTTTTGTTTTGATTGGTACGGTGTTGACCATGATTGTGCAGGCTTCCGCTGCTACGATGGCTATCACGCTGATTATGTGTGCCAACGGATGGATTAGCTTTGAATTGGGAGCAGCATTGGTATTGGGTGAAAATATCGGAACTACCATTACAGCCAACCTGGCAGCCATTACAGCTAATACGCAGGCACGTAGAGCAGCCATGGCTCATCTGATGTTCAACTTGTTTGGCGTATTTTGGGTTCTAGTATTGTTCAAACCATTTTTGTCGGTAGTAGACTGGATTGTTTCCGACTTTATGAATATTGATGAAAGTGGAGTGGCAGTATCATTTAAACTTTCAGCCTTCCATTCTTGTTTCAATGTATGTAATGTGCTGCTGTTGATTTGGTTCGTGAAACTGATAGAGAAGACTGTATGTCATTTCATCCCTCAGAAAGAGCAAGAAGAAGAATACCGCTTGCAGTTTATTACCGGTGGTATGCTTTCTACTGCAGAACTTTCCATTATCCAGGCAAGAAAGGAAATCAATCTGTTCGCAGAACGAATTCAGCGTATGTTCCGTATGGTGCGTGACCTGCTGCATACCGACAATGAAAATGATTTCAACAAACTTTTCAGCCGTATCGAAAAGTATGAGAATATCAGTGATAGCATGGAGGTGGAAATAGCAAACTATCTGACCCGTGTGTCGGAAGGACGATTGAGTTCGGAGAGTAAGATGCAGATTCGCGAAATGCTACGTGAGGTTACAGAAATAGAAAGTATTGGTGATAGTTGCTATAATTTGGCACGTACTATTAATCGTAAGCGTAGAGGAAGTACCGATTTTACAGAAAAGCAATACGAACATATTCATCAGATGTTTCAACTCACAGATGATGCTTTGACACAAATGATTTTGTTAGTGGAAGATATGCATCACACTATCGATGTCAACAAGTCGTTTAATTTGGAAACGGAAATCAATAATTACCGGAACCAGCTTAAAAATCAGAATGTGGCCGATGTAAACAATAAGGAATATAGTTATCAGATGGGAGTTCATTATATGGACATTATTGCAGAATGTGAGAAGCTGGGCGACTATGTAGTCAACGTAGTAGAAGCTCATTCTGATGTGAAAGAGAAGAAAGGCTGATAAATAAGAATAGATTCTTGTCTTTTATAGACATATATTCAGTGAAGAGGCAGCGTCCGTTATTTCGGAATGGCTGCCTCTTTTTTATGAAAGGGAGATGGGGCATTAACATATAATAAATGGTAAACCTGTCTGTAAATCCTATGAAATGTGTAACTTCGCAAAATTGATTGTACCAATTATTAATTATTAAAGTATGAAAATTCAGATTATCAATAAATCAAAACACGAATTGCCTAAGTATGCTACTTCTTTATCGGCTGGTATGGATTTACGTGCCAATATAAACCAACCGGTGGTATTGAAACCTCTGGAGCGTTGTTTGGTTCCTACCGGACTATATATTGCGCTTCCTGAAGGGTATGAAGCGCAGATTCGTCCTCGCAGTGGACTGGCCTTGAAGAAAGGAATCACATTATTAAATACTCCAGGGACGATTGACGCCGATTATCGAGGTGAAATAGGGGTGATTGTGGTAAACTTGTCGACCGAAGAATTTGTCATAGAAGATGGTGAGCGCATTGCACAGATGGTCATTGCTCGTTATGAGCAGGCTGAATGGCAGGCTGTAGAAGTATTGGATGAGACTGAACGTGGTGAGGGAGGTTTCGGACATACAGGAACGGTTTAAAACAAAAGAAATATGTGTAAGAAACTATTATATCTCTGGGTTTGCTGCCTATTGACGTTGGGGGTGTTTTCTTGTGGCTCTTCACGTAAGATTGTATCTCAGACCTCGTTGGAAGAAAAAGATCCGCTTACTCCTCAAGAACGTCGTAAGTACGATTACTATTTTCTGGAGGCTGTGCGCATGAAGCAGAAGGGATGTTATGATGATGCCTATCAGCTTTATCAGCATTGTTTGGATATTTACCCTGCATCGGCTGCTGTCTTGTTCGAATTGGCGCAGTTTTATATGTTCTTGGGGCAACAAGACAAAGGGGAGGAGGCTCTATTAAAGGCTATACGCTCTGACGAGAACAACTTCTGGTATAAGCAGACATTGGCTTCATTTTATATGCAAAAAATGGAAATGCAGAAAGCTATTGCCGTATATGAAGGTATGTCGAAACGCTTTCCTGCTCGCTTGGAGCCTTTGATGTCGCTGGTTGAACTTTATAATCGTACTAAAAGTTATCAACAGGTTGTTAATACCTTGAACAGACTGGAGGAACTAGATGGCAAGTCGGAGCAGATAAGTATGGAGAAACTTCGTATGTATCTGTTGTTGGATGATAAAAATCAGGCATTTACAGAAATAGAAAATCTGTCGAAGGAATATCCTTATGACATGCGTTATCAGAATATGCTGGGAGATATATATTTGGATAATGACAGGGTGGAAGAGGCTTATCAGACTTATCAACATATCTTGAAAGAGGAGCCAGACTATGCGCCGACCTTGATTTCTTTGGCTACTTATTATCAGAAAACGGGGCAGGATAGTTTGTATAGAGTGCAGCTAGATACCATTTTGCTGAACGAGGAAGTACAGACGGAGGCCAAAATGGAAATTATGCGCCAGCTTATCATGCAGAATGAGCAAGCACATGCCGACAGCACCCAAATTGTGAACTTGTTTGATAGTATATTGAGCCGTCCTCAGCAGAATGCTGATTTGGCAATGTTGGGAGCGCAGTATTTCATCACTAAGCAAATGGAAGGCAAGGCTGTTCCGGTTTTACATCAAGTGCTTAGTCTCGACCCGGAGAACAAGCCGGCCAGATTGCAGCTGTTGAGTTATGCTATCCGTGACAATGATATGGATAAGGTCATCAAGGTTACCCGTCCGGCCTTACAATATAATCCTGAGGCTCTTGAATTCTATTATTACTTGGGGTTGGCTTATTATCAGAAAAAGGAAACCGAAAAGGCTTTGGATGTTTTTGCTCGGGGTATCAAGCAGGTGAATGAAAAGAGTGACAAGGCGGTGGTTTCTGATTTCTATGCTATCTTGGGCGACTTGTATCATACTAAGAAAAGGCAGGAGGAAGCGTATGCTGCTTATGACTCGGCATTGGTTTATAATGCCGACAATATCGGTGTGATGAACAATTATGCGTATTATCTCTCAGTGGAACGTAAAAATTTGGATAAGGCGGAAGAATTGAGTTATCGCACCATTAAAGCAGAACCGAACAATACGACTTATCTGGATACTTATGCTTGGATTCTTTTTGAAAAGGAACGCTATACAGAGGCACGTATCTATATTGATCAGGCGTTACGTAACGGGGGAGAGAAGAGCTGGGTGATATTGGAGCATTGCGGTGACATCTATTTCTTGTCGGGTGAGAAAGATAAGGCGGTGGAGTATTGGAAGAAAGCGGAAAAGGTTGCTTCTGGTGAGCATAAAGAGGAGGAAACACTCCCTTCTGCCGAAGAGATGGCATTGTTGAAAAAGAAGATAATATTGAAGAAATACATTGCTAAATGAGACATTATACTAAACTGATAGCTATCGGAGTGATGGCAGCCATTATGGCTTCTTGTTCTTCGGTGCGCAAGACTGAAAAGACTCCGGAAATAGGAGGGCTGACCGGAAAAGCTTATGTGGAAAAGGTGATTTCACTTGCCCCTGAATGGCAGGTAATGAGCAGTAAAGTGGCTTTCCGCTTGAATATGGGGGGGAAGAATGTAAAGGCTAATGCTTCGTTGAAACTGAAGCGTGGACAACTTATCCGTTTTTCTGTAGCTCCGCTTTTGGGTATTGAGGTGGCACGAATGGATATAACTCCAAATGGTTTCCTGGTTATTGACCGTTTGAATAAGCGGTATGTACAGTTGTCTTTTGAAGAACTGAACAAGAAGTGGCATCTTGATTTTGGTTTTGAGGCATTGCAGGCTTTGTTGCTGAACGAAATGTTCTATCCCGGAAAACTGGACCGCAGTGAGATAGATGCGGGATTGTTTATGATTGGGGCACAGTCGGGACAAAGTGTCTGGCTTCAGGCCAAGACTTCACGGCGGTTGACTTATCGTTTCCGAACTTCTGTAGTAGATGGAGCACTACAGGAAAGCAGTATTGGAGCCGTTGGCTCTGCGTATGAAATGAACTGGAATTATGCAGGGTTTGGCACTTTAAACGGGAAGAGTTTTCCACGTGAAATGAATGTGGCAATCAAAGGTTTCTCTACTCCAGTAAATGTGGATATGGACTTTTCTCGCCTTTCGGTAAATGAGAATTGGGATGTTGTTTCAGAAGTTTCGTCTCGCTATACGCGTGTGGATTTTGAAGATTTATTGAAGATGATATTGAAGTAAGAATGAAAAAGATTGTTTGTCTTATCTGTATTGGTCTATGTTGTGTTGCTCTTCAAGCGCAGACTACCCGCAAGATTCAGGAGTTGGAAAAGCAGCATAAGGAATTGCAGAAGCAGATAGCTGCTTCCGAATCGTTATTGCAGTCGACTAGCAAGGATGTAAACAGCCAATTGAGTAATTTGGCTTTGCTTTCCGGGCAGATAGATGAACGTAAGAAATATATTGCTGTCATTGAAAAGGATATGCTTACTATTCAGCGGGAAACAGGAAGGCTGGAGGTGGAACTGAAGAAGTTGCAGCGTGAGCTGAAGGAGCGTAAGTTGAAATATGAGCAGTCGGTCAATTATATGTATCGAAATAAATCGGTACAGGAAAAACTGATGTTTATCTTTTCAGCTGAAGACTTGGGACAGATGTATCGGAGAATGCGTTATGTACAGCGCTATGCCGATTATCAGAAACAACAAGGAGTGAGGCTGTGGCATAAGCAGAAGCAGGTGGTAGACAAGCAGCGTACGCTGGAAAACAGTCGTAAGGCAAAAGAAGCGCTATTGAAGCAAGGTATGGCCGAGAAAGAGAAATTGATGGCACAAGAAGAAGAACGAAGGGGACTTCTTGCTTCATTGCAAAAAAAACAATGGGATATAGAGGCTGAGGTGAAGAAGCAGCGTTTGTCGGCTAATCGCTTGAATGCGGAAATCGATCGGCTGATTGAGATAGAGATTGCTCAAGCCAAGAAGCGTGAGGAAGAAAGACGCCGCAAGGAGTTGGCTGCTGCAAAACGGAGGAAAGAGGCTGCCCAAAAGGCAGCGGCTGCTAAATCTAAAGCGGCCAATAAGCCGATAGAGAAATCTGCCAATAAGCCGGCAGAAAAAATGGAACATTATCAGCTGGGTAATGATGATCATCGTCTGTCGGGTAGCTTTGAAAGCAATAAAGGTAGGCTGCCGATCCCTATTACCGGAGCTTATGCTTTGATTGGTCGATATGGACAATATCAGGTGCCGGGATTGCGTAATGTTCGCCTGGATAATAAAGGGATTGACTTGAAAGGCAAGAAAGGGGCACAAGCTAGAGCTATTTTTGATGGAGAGGTTTCTGCAATATTCCAATATAATGGAATGGCGAATGTCTTGGTGCGACACGGCAGTTATATTTCTGTCTATTGCAATTTGTCATCGGTCTTGATTAAGAAAGGTAGCTTGTTGAAAGCGCGTGATATTATCGGTGAAGTCAATACCGATTCCGATGGAAATACCGTCTTGCATTTTCAGCTGCGTAAAGAAACGGTGAAATTGAATCCTCAACTTTGGTTGGGATTGTAAGTAGATAAATAAGAAGGAGGCAGTTCTGTTTGTATTGTAGCAGAACTGCCTCCTTTTTCACCCCAGTAAAGTTGTATATCCGGAGTGTCTTTGAAGTTGGTTATTTCTTGTAGTTGCGCAAACCTGTTTCAAGGAAATCTACATATTTGTTGACATCTTCATCATAAGAATATGATTTGTTCAAAGGATTGCCTTCGTTGTCAATCAATACATAGAATGGTTGTGCATTGGCACCGAACTTAGAGCGTTGCAGATAGCTCCATTTATCTCCTATGCTTCTCAGAGTACGTTCAGCTCCGTTTTCTGTGATTTTGATAGGTTCTGGCAATTTGGTTTTTTCGTCTACATATAGTGTTATCAATACATAGTCATCATTCAGCAATTTGCTTACTTTCTGGTCGGTCCATACTGCTAATTCCATTTTGCGGCAGTTTACACATCCATATCCGGTAAAATCAAGCATTACAGGCTTATTGTGCTGGCGGGCATATTCCATACCTGCTTCATAGTCGGTGAATTTGGCATGAGTCTCGTTTTTGTAGAGGTTAAAGTCCTGAGTCTGCATAGGTGGAGCAAATGCGCTGACAGCCTTTAGTGGGGCACCCCAAAGTCCTGGAATCATATAAATGGCAAATGCCAGAGAAATTAGAGCCATAAAGAAGCGTGGAACACTTACTTTGGTTTCGTCGTCATCGTGTGGAAACTTGATTTTTCCTAACAGGTACATGCCAAGCAAACCAAAGATTGCAATCCATAGTGCCAAGAATGTTTCACGGTCAAGTAGTCTCCATCCGTAAGCCAAGTCAGCAACTGACAAGAACTTGAGTGCGAAGGCCAGTTCCAAGAATCCTAATGTAACCTTGATGACGTTCATCCATCCACCTGATTTAGGCATTGATTTAAGCCATGACGGGAACATAGCGAAGAGGGTGAAAGGCAAAGCCAAAGCGACAGCGAAGCCTAGCATTCCAATAGCTGGTGCTACAATACTTCCCGTAGTGGAAACTTCTACCAAAAGGAACCCGATGATAGGTCCGGTACAAGAGAAAGAAACCAATGACAAAGTAAATGCCATTAAGAAGATGCTCAGCAGACCGGTAGTCTGTTCTGCTTTGCTGTCTACAGCATTACTCCATTTAGAAGGTAAGGCAAGTTCGAAAGCTCCAAAGAATGAAGCAGCAAACACTACTAACATCAAGAAGAACAAGATGTTGAAGATTGCATTGGTAGATAATGCATTCAATGCGCTAGCTCCAAAGATTAATGTTACAGCAAGCCCTAGTGCAACATAGATAACGATGATAGAAGCACCATAGGTCCATGCGTCACGGATACCTTTCTTTTTATCTTTTGTACGTTTCAAGAAGAAACTTACAGTCATTGGAATAATCGGCCATACACAAGGGGTAAACAAAGCGAGTAAACCACCAACCAGTCCGGTAAAGAAGATATAGATCCATGAGTGCGATTCCTTGTTTTGGTTTTCTCCAAAGCTATTCAGCTCATTGATTACCGGTTTCCAGTAGTCGGGTGCTTTGCTGAGGTTGGATGAAGGAGCAACGGCATCTACAACAGGTGTGGCTCTTTCTTCTGCAGGCTTTTCTGCTTTTGTTGTTTTAGTTGCAGGTGTTTCAATTTTGGCAGGCGCTTTAGCGGCAACATTTCCTTTGAAAGAGAAGTCGACGGCAGTAGGAGGAAGACAGTTTTCGTCATCGCAAGCACCATATTCCAAATATCCGGTTACATTGTAAGCACTTCCCAGCAATTTTACTTTTTGGATGAACTTTACTGATTTTTCGAAGAAACGAACCTGCATAGCAAAGACAGGGTCCATCATTTTTATTTCCTTACCTTCGAAGCCTAAGTTGCCGATAAGCTCAGCTCCTTCAATTTTATCTACATTGAAAGTTGCAGACGTTGGTCCGCCATCTTCCATATTGGTAGAATATACATGCCAACCATCATCGATGCTTCCGGTGAATACAATTTCCGCTTCTGTGTCAGAAATCTTTTTCCATTCCGATTTAAACTTAACGGGATCTGCCATTTGGGCAAAGGCTGTCACGTACCATAATACCATTGACAACCAACAGAGAACGATTCTTTTAGTCATTGTTTATTTTTTTTAATTTATATTCTTCTTTATTTGTTGACAAATTATTACCAGAATTTGTTTAACTCTTGGTTATATTCAAAGCCAACGCTTGCCAAGGTGTGGATTATTTGTTCTTTATCTACGTCTAAGTCTTCACATAAGGCATCAAGAGAAGAATAAAAGTCTCGTAATTTCATGTTCACAAAACTGAATAACATCATCGGATCCTTTGGTATTTCCATAATTTAAGCTCTTTAAAATTATAATTTTACGATTTGGGTGTGCAAAGGTACGGCTTTTCGTTTTTTCGTTTTTATAAAACTTCAAAATAATTTCAAAATATATACTAAAGTTTATGGGTTAGCGTTTTTAACTCATGAAAAAGAATTACCTTTGCACATTATAATTATAATGACCATTAAATATCAAAACTTTAGTTGTAAAAACATGATGGAGCTTGATTTACTTACAGCTATATCACCGATAGACGGTAGATACAGAGGCAAAGCGGAAGCTTTGGCTGCTTATTTCTCAGAATATGCACTGATTAAATATCGTGTGCAGGTAGAAATTGAATATTTTATCACATTGTGTGAATTGCCTCTTCCACAGCTGAAAAGTTTGGATCATACACGCTTTGAATCTTTGCGTGACATTTACCGTAATTTTTCTGAAGCCGATGCGCAGCGCATCAAGGAAATTGAAAGTGTGACTAATCATGACGTGAAGGCTGTGGAGTATTTTATCAAGGAACAATTTGATAAACTTGGCGGACTGGAAGCATATAAAGAATTCATCCACTTCGGCTTGACTTCACAAGATATCAACAATACCTCTGTGCCTTTGTCAATTAAAGACGCATTGAATGAAGTTTATTATCCTCAGATTCAGAAATTGATAGACCAACTGGCTGCATTTGCCGAAGAGTGGAAAAATATTCCTATGCTTGCAAAGACTCATGGACAGCCTGCTTCTCCTACTCGCCTGGGCAAGGAAATCAATGTGTTTGTATATCGCTTGAATCGTCAGTTGGCAGTCTTGAAAGCTTGTCCTATTACTGCTAAGTTTGGAGGTGCAACTGGTAACTATAATGCTCACCATGTAGCTTATCCTGCTTATGATTGGAAAGCATTCGGAAACCGCTTTGTTGCTGAAAAGTTGGGATTGGAACGTGAAGAATATACTACTCAGATTTCAAACTATGATAACCTGGGTGCTATCTTTGATGCGATGAAACGTATCAATACAATCATGATTGACATGAACCGTGATTTCTGGCAGTATATTTCAATGGAATATTTCAAGCAGAAAATTAAAGCAGGTGAAGTGGGATCTAGTGCTATGCCTCATAAGGTAAATCCGATTGATTATGAAAATGCGGAAGGTAACTTGGGTATGGCAAATGCTATTTTTGAACACCTTTCAAGTAAATTGCCTGTTTCACGTTTGCAGCGCGACTTGACAGACTCTACTGTATTACGTAATATCGGTGTTCCTTTCGGACATACTATTATTGCTATCCAAAGCACATTGAAAGGGTTAGGCAAGTTGCTTCTCAATGAACATAAGATTTATGAAGACTTGGATAATTGCTGGAGTGTAGTGGCCGAAGCCATTCAGACAGTGTTGCGTCGTGAGGCGTATCCGCATCCGTATGAAGCTTTGAAAGCGCTTACACGTACAAATCAGGCTATCAATGAAAATTCTATCAAAGAATTTATTGAAACTTTGAATGTGAGTGAGGACATTAAGGAAGAGCTTAGAGCAATTACTCCGCATAATTATACAGGACTGTAATTTTATAACAAATTTAAAAATATCAATGGCCCGAGAGGGTATTTATTAATTATCTAAATTCTATTTTATGGCAGAAAAAGAAAGCAGACAAAATGGCGAATATAGCCAGTCTGGCCGCGACGGTTACAAATCTTATAACAAATACAACCGTAATGAAGGTGGTAACAATTACGGACGTCGTCCTTATTTCAATAACAATGAAGGAGGTGAACGCCCTTACCGCTCTTCTTATAATCCAAATTTTAATAATAATAATGGTGGAGGAGACCGCCCTTATCGTCCACGCTATAATAGCAACGGACAGAATGAAGGTGGTTATCGTCAGCAGCGCCCTTATCGCCCTTCATTCAATAACCAGCAGGAGGGGGGAGAACAGCGCGGGTATACTCCACGTTTCAACAATAATAACAACGGACGTCTACAACGTGCTTATAATCCACGCTATAATAATGAAAACGGTGAGAACCGCTCTTTCCGTCCGCGTTATAATAATGAAGATGGTGAGAACCGCTCTTTCCGCCCACGCTATAATGGTAACGGACAGGGTGAAGGAGGTTATCGCCAGCAGCGTCCGCGCTATAACAATAATGGATACCAGCAGGGAGGCTATCGTCAGCAGGGAGGTTTCCGCCCACGTACCGATGACTATAATCCTAATGCAAAATATAGCATGAAGAAACAGATTGAATATAAAGATCTGTTGACAGACCCGAATGAACCTATCCGCTTGAATAAGTTCTTGGCTAATGCAGGTATCTGTTCTCGTCGTGAAGCTGATGAGTTCATTGCAGCGGGAGTGGTTTCTGTAAATGGTACAGTAGTAACTGAACTGGGTACTAAGATTCAGCGCACCGATGAAGTGAAGTTTCATGACCAGCCAGTAAGTATCGAACGTAAAGTTTATGTATTGCTTAATAAGCCTAAAGATTGTGTGACTACTTCTGACGACCCGCAGGAACGTAAGACGGTGATGGATTTTGTAAGTGGCGCATGTAAGGAACGCATCTATCCGGTAGGTCGTCTTGACCGTAATACCACAGGTGTGCTGTTATTGACCAACGATGGAGACTTGGCTTCTAAGTTGACTCACCCTAAATTCTTGAAGAAGAAAATTTATCATGTATATTGCGACAAGAACGTGTCAAAGGCTGATTTGGATCAGATTGTTGCAGGTGTTACATTGGACGATGGAGAAATCCATGCAGATGCAGTGAGCTATGCTTCTGATACAGACAAGTCTCAGGTCGGTATTGAAATCCATTCAGGCAAGAACCGTATCGTACGTCGTATCTTTGAAGCTCTTGGATATCGTGTGATTAAGTTGGACCGTGTTTATTTTGCCGGACTGACTAAGAAAGGACTGCGCCGTGGAGATTGGCGCTACCTTACTGAACAAGAGGTGGCAATGCTTCGTATGGGATCTTTCGAATAATAATTAATTTGTAATAATATATCAGGCACGGGCTTCATGAATAGTGAGACCTGTGCCTGAATGATGATTAAAAGAAACAACTATGGAAATGATTCGTAGAACAAAAATTGTTGACTTGCTGAAACGCCGAGACTTCGGTACTATGGTCAATGTAAAAGGTTGGGTGCGTACTCGCCGTGGTAGCAAACAGGTTAACTTTATAGCCTTGAATGACGGTTCTACTATTAATAATGTACAGGTGGTGGTAGATTTGGCTAACTTTAATGAAGATATGCTGAAACAGATTACTACTGGAGCCTGTGTCAGTGTAAATGGTGAGTTGGTAGAGTCTATGGGTGCAGGACAGGCTGCTGAAATACAAGCTCGTCAGATTGAAGTGCTTGGTACTTGCGACAATACCTATCCTCTTCAGAAGAAAGGACACACAATGGAATTCTTGCGTGAAATCGCTCATTTGCGTCCACGTACCAATACTTTCGGTGCTGTGTTCCGTATTCGTCACAATATGGCTATTGCTATTCATAAGTTCTTTCACGACCGTGGCTTCTTCTATTTCCATACACCATTGATTACGGCTTCTGACTGCGAAGGTGCAGGACAAATGTTCCAGGTGACTACCATGAACCTTTATGATTTGAAGAAGGATGAAAATGGCTCAATTATTTATGATAATGACTTCTTTGGTAAGCAAGCCAGTCTGACTGTTTCTGGACAGTTGGAAGGTGAATTGGCTGCTACAGCTTTGGGTTCTATCTATACATTTGGTCCTACATTCCGTGCCGAGAACTCAAATACTCCACGTCACTTGGCTGAATTTTGGATGATTGAACCGGAAGTTGCCTTCAATGACATTGTGGATAATATGGATTTGGCAGAAGAATTCATTAAATATTGTGTACAGTGGGCTCTTGACAACTGCTATGATGATGTGAAGTTCTTGAACGATATGTTTGACAAGGGACTAATCGAACGTCTGCAAGGTGTGCTGAAGGAAGAGTTTGTTCGCTTGCCTTATACAGAAGGTATCAAGATATTGGAAGAGGCAGTAGCTAAAGGACAGAAGTTTGAGTTCCCTGTTTATTGGGGAGTTGACTTGGCTTCTGAACACGAACGTTTCTTGGTGGAAGAACATTTCAAACGTCCGGTTATCTTGACTGATTATCCAAAAGAAATCAAGGCTTTCTATATGAAGCAGAATGAAGACGGTAAGACCGTACGCGCAATGGATGTATTGTTCCCTAAGATTGGCGAAATTATCGGCGGTTCAGAACGTGAAGCTGATTATGAAAAGCTGATGGCCCGTATTCAGGAATTGAATATCCCTATGAAAGATATGTGGTGGTATCTGGATACACGCAAATACGGATCATGCCCTCACTCAGGCTTCGGTCTTGGATTTGAACGCTTGTTGCTGTTTGTGACAGGTATGTCAAATATCCGTGACGTGATTCCTTTCCCTCGTACTCCACGTAACGCTGAATTCTAATTCGGACAGAAAGAATATAGATATCTTAAAGCCCTTTCCGGTACAAGTGAAGTGTACTGGAGAGGGCTTTTCTTATATTGTATGGGATAGTTGGGTAGTCATTTTATGTCATACTTCGAATGGAACTCATATCTATAGGACTGGTGCTTTCTGAGATGGAAAACTCCTTTTTTGAAGGGTTGGTATTGAGCTTTGAAATTTCGTAAACTTTATCATCTACCATTTTGTCTGTGTAAAAATAACAATCGTCACCAGCAAACACTTGTAAAGACGAGTTGTAGTCTATCCCTTCGTATCCTTTCTGGTAATCAATGAAGTGGCCGTCGGCGTCGTATTTCAAAACCTGTCCGGTGGAACTTTTCACATAAATAAATTGCTCCTGGCAATCTGTCCAGTAACTGACAAATAGTTTGCAAGCGTAAAGTTATAAATCTTTTAGTGTTGTTTTTTTTTGGGGGGGATTTTAATAAATTATGTTTGCAGAAAAATACTTTTATATACACTTTATAACACTTTTGCCGAATCTTATTGCATCAATTAGAGAGAAAATAAGTCGCTTTTCTATTCATTTTACAAGAATGAAGTGGAATCGTGCTGACGTTTTAGAGGAATTATGTAATTATTTCGGGGTAAATATCTAATTGTTTTCACTGAAATAATTAGAAGATTGGGTAAAAATATGCCGACGATTTGAATGAAGTGGTCAGAGGCTTTCAAAATATGGGAAGGTAAGAGGGCTATTTTGTCTGGATTTTACGCTCTTTGAATGGAAATCCAAGAGACGAAAAATGAGTTTAATTCATTGGAAAATAGCGGAATATCGGTTTAGTCAAGCTCTGAGAATTGATTTTTTGACAAAGTTCAGATAGTTATACGTAAATGGGCGAGTTTCAGATGTTGTGTTTGCATAATTTAACAGTGTAGATATGAGTTATCTGTTATGGCTGTATTTTGATTTGTTTGATAGAGGCAGTGCGATATTTATTGCTTAAATCATCCTCTTTGATGTTGAAAATCATCCGATTCACATCCGGATATTTAGAAGACGTCAATAATTGCTAAATATCCAAGATTCAGAGTTTTCCCATAGAAAAAATACGTAAAATCTTTGTCGTTTCAGATAAAAGCAGTAATTTTGCAAGCCGATTATTATCAAATAGTGATAAAAGTTTAATTCTGAATGCTTTATTCTTCTTTGTCCGGGAGGACTGAAGCAGGAAGAAATTGTTTTTTAGTAGTAACATTTAAAAAAGAATTAAGAGTGGATACTTTAAGTTACAAGACCATTTCTGCAAACAAGGAAACTGCAACAAAAGAATGGGTTGTGGTTGATGCTACCGATCAGGTTGTTGGCCGTCTCGGTGCTAAAGTTGCAAAGTTGTTGAGAGGTAAGTACAAACCAAACTTTACTCCTCACGTAGACTGCGGTGATAACGTAATCATTATCAATGCAGACAAAGTTAAATTTACAGGTAACAAGTGGAATGACAAGGTTTACCTCAGCTACACTGGCTATCCAGGTGGTCAGCGTGAAATTACTCCAGCTCGTTTGATGGCAAAACCTAACGGTGCTGAGAAATTGATGAAGAAAGTTGTAAAAGGCATGCTTCCTAAGAATCGTCTGGGAGCTAAATTGCTGGGCAACTTGTATGTTTACGAAGGCGCTGAGCACAAACATGAAGCTCAGACTCCGAAAGTAATTGATATTAACACACTTAAATAATAAAGAATGGAAGTAGTAAATGCATTAGGCAGACGTAAAAGCGCTATCGCACGCGTTTTCGTAAGCGAAGGTACAGGAAAGATTACTATTAACAAGAGAGACCTTGCACAGTACTTTCCATCAACTATTCTGCAGTATGTAGTAATGCAGCCTCTGAACAAATTGGAAGTTGCTGAAAAATATGATATTAAAGTTAACTTGTGTGGTGGTGGTTTCACTGGTCAGTCTCAGGCTTTGCGTCTGGCTATCGCTCGTGCACTTGTTAAAATCAACCCAGAAGACAAGAAGTCTCTTCGTGCTGAAGGTTTCATGACTCGTGACCCTCGTTCTGTTGAACGTAAGAAACCAGGACGTCCAAAAGCACGCCGTAGATTCCAGTTCAGTAAACGTTAAGATTTTGAGTTGGCTGGTTTTTAAGTTGGTAAGTTTGTTTAAGTAATCGGTTCTCTGAAACTTGCAACTGGCTAAGAAACTTAGAAACTCAAAAACTTAAAACGAAAAGCGTTTAGTATCTAAACCGCCGGGATTTCTTTTACAAGGACTTGTGGAAGAACTACCTGACAGTTGGTTCAATAAACAAAAAAGAAAGTAAACGATTTAAAGATTAAAAAAATGTCAAGAGTAAATTTTGATACATTATTGGAAGCTGGTTGCCACTTCGGACACTTGAAGAGAAAGTGGAACCCTGCAATGGCTCCTTATATTTTCATGGAACGCAACGGTATCCATATCATTGATTTGAACAAAACCGTTGTTAAAGTAGAAGAAGCTGCTGAAGCTTTGAAGCAGATTGCAAAATCAGGAAAGAAAGTCCTGTTTGTTGCTACTAAGAAACAAGCTAAGCAGGTAGTGGCTGAGAAAGCTGCTTCTGTAAATATGCCTTATGTTATCGAACGTTGGCCAGGTGGTATGTTGACTAACTTCCCAACTATCCGTAAGGCTGTGAAGAAAATGGCTACTATCGATAAGTTGACTAACGATGGTACTTATTCTAACCTTTCTAAGAGAGAAGTTCTTCAGATTTCTCGTCAGCGTGCTAAATTGGAAAAGAACTTGGGTTCTATCGCTGACTTGACTCGTCTTCCTTCTGCATTGTTCGTTATCGACGTGTTGAAAGAAAACATCGCTATCCGTGAAGCTAACCGTTTGGGTATTCCAGTATTTGCTATCGTAGATACTAACTCAGACCCTTCAAGTGTAGACTATGTAATCCCTGCAAACGACGATGCTACAAAATCTGTAGAAGTTATTTTGGATGCTTGTTGCGCTGCTATGGCAGAAGGTTTGGAAGAAAGAAAAGCAGAAAAAGTAGACATGGAAGCTGCTGGTGAAAATGCACCTAAGGCTGCTAAGAAAAAAACTACTAAGGCTCGTATGGATAAGTCAAAAGAAGATGCCATCAACGCTTCAAAAGCTGCTGCTTTCATTGACAAAGAAGATGCTTAATTCTGTTGCGGAATAAAGTTTTATTCTATAATTAAGACGCGGATTCATGCAGATTACCGCAGATTGAATATCTGCTGATGACTGCAAGGACCCGCGTTTTTTCTTTTCTGATATTTAGTTTATTAACCCAAATAATAAAGAATTACTATGGCTGTAAGTATGGCTGATATCACCAAGCTTCGTAAAATGACAGGAGCTGGTATGATGGACTGTAAAAACGCTTTGGCTGAATCTGAAGGCGATTTCGACAAGGCAATGGAAATTATCCGTAAAAAAGGACAGGCAGTAGCTGCTAAACGTTCAGACCGCGAAACTGCTGAAGGTTGTGTGTTGGCTAAATCTACTGGCGAATATGCTGCTATGATTGCTTTGAAATGCGAAACTGACTTCGTGGCTAAGAACGCTGATTTCGTAGCTTTGACTCAGGCTATTCTGGATGCTGCTATCGAAAACAAATGCCAGACTATCGAAGAAATCAAGGCTCTTCCTATGGGTAACGGTACTATCGGTGACGCTATCGTTGAACGTAGCGGTATCACTGGTGAAAAGACTGAACTTGATGGTTACAACTTCGTTTCTGGTCCTTATACTGCTGTTTATAACCACCAAAACAAAAACCAGTTGTGTACTATCGCTTCATTCAACAAGCCTTGCGCTGAAGGTGTAGCTCACGAAATCTGTATGCAGGTTGCAGCTATGAACCCTATCGCTATTGATGAAGCTGGTGTTCCTGAAGAAGTTAAGCAGAACGAAATCAATGTTGCTATTGATAAGACTAAAGTTGAACAGATTCAGAAAGCTGTTGAAGCGGCATTGAAGAAAGCTGGTTTCAACTTGTATATCGCAGAAAACGAAGAGCACATCAACGAAGGTATCATGAAGGGTTCTATTACAGAAGCACAGGCTGAAGAAATCCGCAAGATTAAAGAAACTGTAGCTGCTGAAAAGAGCGCTAACATGCCAGAACAGATGATTCAGAACATTGCAAAAGGTCGTTTGGGCAAATTCTTGAAAGAAGTTTGTTTGTTGCGCCAGGAAAGCATTATGGATCCAAAACAGACTGTTGCTGATGTATTGAAAGCTGCTGATGCTGAACTTGCAGTTACTGAGTTCAAGCGTTTCACTTTGCGTGCTGAATAATGCTTTAAAAGAGATTTGTCTTTTTTAGAAGATAAAAAAAGAGGCTGTTCCCTTGGGAGCAGCCTCTTTGCTTATTTGGTTTGTGTATATCCTTCGGCTTTTAGAATTTCTATGATTCGGCTTTTGAAATCTCCTTGGATGAGTATGGCGCCATCTTTGACACTTCCTCCAACACCGCATTTTGACTTGAGTAATTTACCCAGTTCTTTCAGGTCTTCTTCTTGCCCGATAAATCCATTGATTAAAGTGACTGTTTTTCCTCCTCGCCCTTTCTTTTCAATGCAGACCCTTAGTTTCTGTTGCTTTTTATCGATGCTTTCTGGTGCATCGTCCTCTTCTTGTTCGTATTGAAAGTCTGGGTTAGTGGAATATACAATGTTTAATCTGTCTTTCCAGTCATTACTTTTCATATTATCCAATTTTACAGTTGATGAATAAACTTATTCCAAAGATAGCATAAACTTTCATTTAATCCAAGATACTTCTATTTATTGCCCGTATCGTACAAAAACTGACAGAGTGTTCTTTTATTTAAAATAAATAGATTACTTTTGTAATTGTAGATGTAGAAATTTTTTCCTTTAATGGCTATACGTAATCATAAAAATGTAGATAAAATACCTGAGCCCACCTTGCGTAGGTTGCCTTGGTATCTTTCAAATGCAAAGCTGATGAAAGAGAAAGGGGAGAAGTATATCTCGTCTACACAAATTTCTAGGCAGATAAATATTGATGCTTCTCAGATAGCGAAGGATCTTTCTTTTGTCAATATCTCCGGTCGCACAAGGGTGGGATATGAAACGGAGCATCTGGTACAGGTGCTGGAAGATTTTTTGGGCTTTACAAATATGCACCGGGCTTATCTGTTTGGTGTAGGTAGCTTGGGGGGAGCTTTGCTTAGCGACTCCGGGTTGTCGCATTTTGGATTGGAGATAGTAGGGGCTTTTGATGTAAATCCTGATTTGGTAGGAAAGACAATCAACGGGATCCCTGTATATCATTCCGATGAGTTTGAAGAGCGTATCAAGCAAGACCAGGTAAATATAGGTGTGCTTACAGTGCCTATTTCCATCGCTCAGATGATTACGGAGAAGATGGTAGATGGCGGCATTAAAGCCATCTGGAATTTTACACCTTTTCGAATCCGAGTGCCGGAAAACATTGTAGTGCAAAACACTTCTTTATATGCACATCTGGCGGTGATGTTTAACAGATTGAACGAAGCGATTAAGAAATAACCTTTATAGCAATGAAGATTATAGCAATAGGTATGAATTATCCCTTGCATTGCAAGGAATTACATGAATCGGAACCTCTTCCAGAGGCTCCTGTGATATTTATGAAACCCGATTCTGCTCTTCTTAAGGATGGGAAACCTTTTTTTATCCCGGACTTCAGCAAGCAGATGGAGTATGAAACTGAATTGGTGGTACGGATTAACCGTTTGGGAAAGAACATTTCAGAACGGTTTGCACATCGGTATTATGATGCGGTGACAGTAGGGATTGATTTTACAGCTAGAGACCTTCAGAATAAATTCCGTGCGGAAGGAAAGCCTTGGGAGCTATGTAAAGGATTTGACAATTCGGCTGCGATAGGGGACTGGATTCCTGTGGAGCGTTTTGCCGATTTGAACCATCTGTCATTCCATCTTGATATTGATGGAAAGACGGTTCAGCAGGGAAATACAGCCGATATGCTTTTCAAGATAGATCATATCATCTCTTATGTAAGTCAGTTTTGTACTTTAAAGATAGGTGATATTTTGTTTACCGGAACTCCGGTTGGTGTAGGGCCTGTACAGATAAACAATCATTTGGAAGGCTATTTGGAATCGGAAAAAGTATTAGATTTTTATATACGATGAAGATACGCACTGGATTTGGTTTCGACGTTCACCAGCTGGTAGAAGGTCGTGAGTTATGGCTGGGTGGAATACGCTTGGAGCATGAAAAAGGATTGCTTGGCCATTCGGATGCAGATGTGCTGATACATGCCATTTGTGATGCTTTGTTAGGGGCTGCCAACATGCGAGATATAGGCTATCATTTTCCTGACAATGCAGGGGAGTTCAAGAATATTGACAGTAAAATATTACTGGAAAAAACGGTAAGGCTGATAGCAGAAAAGGGTTATCGTGTGGGAAATATCGACGCGACAGTATGTGCCGAGCGACCTAAATTGAAAACTCATATTCCTGAAATGCAAAAGGTGCTTGCGCAGGTGATGGGGGTGGATATAGATGATGTGTCTATCAAGGCTACTACTACCGAAAAGTTAGGTTTTACAGGAAGAGAAGAAGGAATTTCGGCTTATGCAAGTGTGCTGATAGAGCGCGATTAATATAGATGTCTTTTGATCCTCTCTTATAAAGAAGAGTCTGTCTTTTACGGATGGACTCTTTACATTTAGTAGCTGGTTATGTTAAGGTGTTAACGTAATTTGTTACTTCGGTTAACATTTTGATATATTCTTTGTCTTTTGTCTTCTAGTAATGGAGATAAAACAGATGTCTGTGCTTCTTAATATCGTTCAAGGGGATATTGTGTTTGGATAGAGGCTTATAGGGTAGCCGGCGGTAATTTTGTACATATTTGTATGGTTTGTGAATTATTTTATACAATGATTTGCATGCTTTGATGTATCATTGCATAATGAGAAAGAACCCCAAAATGTATCCTAATAATATAAGGGTATTGGATGGCATTAAGTGCATAATTTACACACTTTATAAATTAGGATAAAGTGTGTGTTTGGTGTGGCTTTTAGTGAATGATGAAATCCTTAATTTAAATAATAATTATAAAGTCTAGTATGTTAATTACTTTACAAACACGTTCGCAGTGGAAAATGAAGACAATGACTTTAGTCTTGTCGATATTGTTTTCTATTACTGCAACATTTGCTCAAGTACTTGTAAAAGGTACTGTGATGGATGATAGCGGAATGGCTGTGCCTGGTGCCAGCATTCAGCTGAAAGGGACTACACAAGGAACTATTACCGACTTTGATGGAAAGTTTTCTATTTCTGTTCCAAATAAGAAGGCGGTGCTGGTTGTCTCGTTTATTGGATATGCTACATTAGAGCAGCAAGTGGATGCATCCAAGCCGATGACTTTGGTCTTGAAAGAAGACTCTGAATTGCTGGAAGAAGTGGTGGTTGTCGGTTATCAGGAAGTAAAGATGAAAGACCTTACCGGCTCTGTAGCTAAAGCTGATATGAAGGAACTGCTCAACACTCCAGTTGGATCGTTTGACCAGACTTTGGGTGGACGTATTGCCGGTGTTAATGTAACGTCTTCAGAAGGTCAGCCAGGAGGGACAATGAACATTGTGATTCGTGGTAACAACTCGCTTACGCAAGATAACTCTCCGTTGTATGTGATTGACGGTTTTCCGGTAGAAGACCCTGCTATCGCATCTACAATCAACCCTGCCGATATTGAATCTATGGATATCTTGAAAGATGCTTCGGCTACTTCTATCTATGGTGCGCGCGGTGCAAATGGTGTTGTAATCATTACCACTAAGAAAGGTAAGATAGGTAAGGCTCAGTTGACATACGATGGTAGTGTAACACTGCATCACGTGAGTCGTACTATTCCTATGATGGATGCTTATGAGTTTGTAAAGCTTCAGGCAGAAGCTTATCCTGTTTCTATCGCTAACCCTACAGGTGGTTATTTGATGGAATACGAAGGAAAGCAGTGGACTTTGGATGACTATCGTAATATTTACCAGTATGACTGGCAGGATGAGGTGATGCGTACTGCATGGCAGCATAACCATAACATCCGTCTTACTGGCGGTACAGATGGGGTTAGATATAATGCATCTGCTTCTTATTATAACCAAGATGGTATTTTGCTGAATTCTGGATATGAACGCTTCCAGATGCGTGCCAATACTCTTATCAAGAGAGACAAACTGGATATTAGCTTGACTACCAACTATTCTCGTAGTATACAGACAGGTAGCACTCCTTCTGCTTCTTCTTATAGTGGTATGAATAACTTGTATTATAGTGTATGGGGATACCGCCCGGTTACTTATCCTAATAAGTCAATGGATGCGTTGCTGAATGATGTGATGGATGATGCTATCGACAGCAGTAACGACTATCGTTTCAACCCGATTCGTTCGTTGAAAGAAGAGTACCGTAAGGCTTACATCAACAACTTGCAGCTGAATGGTTATGTGTCTTATGAATTTATGAAAGGCTTGAAGCTGAAAGTTTCTGGTGGTTATACATACGATGCTCGTAAAAATGACCAGTTCAATAACTCAAAGACTAGATATGGTGGACCTACTTCTACTGATAAAGTCAACGCACAGGTAATTCGTAACGAACGTCTTACTTGGTTGAATGAAAATACATTGACTTGGCAGACCAATATCAAGAAAAGACACTTCTTTAATACATTGGTAGGTATTACTTTCCAAAATTCTGATTACGAATACTATTCTATTAAGGCTACTCACTTGCCTAACGAATCGTTGGGTATGGCAGGATTGTCTGAAGGTACACTTTCCTCTTCTTCTTCTGTGAAGTCTTCTTGGGCCATGATGTCTTATTTGGCTAGTTTGAAATATAACTATAAGTCAAAATATTATGCTACAGCTTCGTTCCGTGCCGATGGCTCTTCTAAATTCAGTAAAAAGAATCGTTATGGTTACTTCCCTTCAGGCTCATTGGCTTGGAATTTCATGGAAGAAAAATTCATGAAGCCTTTCAAGAATGTATTGGAATCTGGTAAATTTCGTTTGAGCTGGGGGCTTACTGGCAACAACCGTATCGGTGAATATGACTATTATGCATTGCTGGCCATGCTGAAAGATAGACAAGGCGATTATGTTTCTAATGGAAGTATCCCTAGTGGGGTGTATCCTTTCGATAACAATATGGGTAGTGTAGGTATTGTGCCTATTTCACTCCCTAATGAAGATTTGAAATGGGAAACTACTGAGCAGTGGAACCTAGGTCTTGACTTGAGTTTCTTGGCAGGACGAATTAATGTGACAGCTGACCTTTATAGAAAAACTACTAGAGATTTGTTGCTGGACGCTTCTTTGCCTCTTAGCTCTGGATACTATAGTGCAACCAAGAACATTGGTAAGGTGCGTAATGACGGGCTTGAGTTGAGCTTGAGCACATTGAATTACGATGCGCATGGATTCCGTTGGAGCACTGACTTTAATATTGCTTTCAATAAGAATAAGGTACTTGAATTGGCGGAAAATCAGTACGCATTGACTTCTGCCGCTCGTTTTGACCAGTCGTATAATTCGCAGCCAAGCTATATTGCCAAGGTGGGAATGTCTATGGGTATGATGTATGGATATTTATATGAAGGTACTTATAAGTACGATGATTTTATCCGTTCTGGCAATAGCTATACATTGAAATCAAATGTGCCTCATTTTGCTTCCGAGTCAAATACTCAGCC
This sequence comes from Phocaeicola sp., assembly GCA_029257865.1. Lineage (GTDB taxonomy): Bacteria > Bacteroidota > Bacteroidia > Bacteroidales > Bacteroidaceae > Phocaeicola. The sequence continues at coordinate 6,679 of JARIAN010000078.1, read as the reverse complement.
AGGTATGCCTAAATATAAAGATGTGAACGCAGACGGGGTGATTGATTCAAGAGACCGTACCATCATTGGTCGTGGATTGCCTGTTCATACAGGTGGTTTCACCAATAACTTTGCATACAAGGGATTTGATTTAAGTGTATTCTTCCAGTGGTCGTATGGGAATGACATTATGAATGCTAACAAGTTGTTCTTCGAAAACGGTGCTTATAAAAAAGATTTGAACCAGTATGCTTCTTATGCAGATAGATGGACACCTGAAAATCCGGAAAGCAATATGCCTGCTGCTACGAAGTCGTCTTCTAACAATGTGATTTCTTCCCGTATCATTGAGGATGGTTCTTTCTTGCGTCTAAAGACCGTGACTTTGGGTTACACTCTTCCTAAGGCTGCCATTACAAAGGCGGGCTTGAGTAACGCGAGGGTTTATCTTGCTGCACAGAACCTGTGGACTTGGACAAACTATTCAGGATATGACCCTGAAGTGTCAGTACGTAACAGTGCTTTGACTCCGGGACTTGACTTCTCTTCTTACCCACGTGCATTTACATTCAGCTTGGGTGTGAACTTAGGTTTTTAATTAACGCTAACGAATAAAAAACGATTTATATGAAATTAATCAAATATATCTTATTTGCAGCAATCTTGGGCGGAGCAACCACTTCATGTAATTTCCTTGATAAGGAACCGTATAAGCTATCTCCGGAAATTTATTTCCGGACAGCACAAGAAGCTAATTCATTTTTGACTGGTGTATATGCTGTCATGGGACAGTCTTCTTTTTATGGTTCGGATATGATGTACCTGGCCGGAGGTGACGATTTAGAGACCTTTGGTGGTGGTAGTGTACGTGTTCCTGCCAATAGGGGCTTGATTTGTGCCAATACGGTTACTAGTGACCCTGCTGTTACTGCATTTTGGTACACATTGTACTCTGGTATTAACCGTGCCAATATGTTTTTGGAGAATATTGGTCGTGTAGCTGATATTTCGGAAGATGTAAGAAATCAATATGCTGCCGAGGCTCGTTTCTTGCGTGCATATTATTATTTTATGCTGGTGCAGAATTGGGGGGATGTTCCTTTCAGAACAGCATCTGTAAAATCTGTTGTTGGACTTGAAATTCCTCGTACTGACCGTCAGACGATTTATGACTTTATCGTGAAGGAAATGGCGGAAGCAGCAGACAGCGGCCTGTTGTCATCTGCTGAATTGTCTTACAAGACAGGGCGTGTATCCCGCTCTGCAGCATGGGGTATTTTGGCTCGTGTTTATCTTTTCAGAGCTGGAGAGTTCCATCGAATGAAGCGTCAGGCAAATGATAAGGAGCAGAAGTATTATTATGAAATGGCTTCTACCTATGCTCAGAAAGTAATGTCGGAAGGGCATGACCTTACAGATAATTATTGGGATGTATTTATTGACTTGTGCGCAGACCGTTATAACAGCACCGGAAAGAACGAAAGCATTTGGGAAGTGGAGTTTGCGGGAGGCAACAAAACGGATGTGAAGGCTGCTGGTCGTTGGGGCAATATTATGGGACTTGGTGGTCCTGACTTGTCAAACAAGGCAGATGTGAAAGGCAAGAATGACCCGGGTTATGGCTATGAATTTATTTTTTCTACACCTAGACTCTACGATTTGTATGTAAAGAACAAGGATACAGAGCGCTTCTATTGGAATCTGGCTCCGTTTAAATATGTGGAAAAAGACAACAAAGGTAAAGTTTCTGTTACCGGGCGTTATTTTGTAAAAGGTACCATGCGTACTGTTTTGGATAAGTTTAATAACTGGGGACCTGAAACATATTCATATGGTGAGTTTACTGGTTCAGAAGATAAGTATCATCAGGTAGGTGACTTTGAGAGCGAAAAGGAGTCGAAAGACAAGAGTAGAGCTTGTGCCAAGTTCCGTCGCGAATATGAGGCAGATAAGAAAGATAAGAACTTTACAGGTATCAATTTCCCGTTGCTTCGTTATTCAGATGTCTTGTTGATGATTGCCGAAGCAGAGAATGAAGTATATGGCGGACCTACAGAATTGGCTTATCAGTGTTTGAATAAAGTAAGAGGCAGAGCTGGAATTAGTGATGCGAAGAAAGGCTTGAATCAAGATGCTTTCCGCCAGCTGGTGAAAGATGAACGTGCAATGGAACTATGCTTTGAGTTTACTCGCCGTTATGATTTGATTCGTTGGGGAGAATTTGTTTCTAGCATGACTGAGATGATAAATATAGCTTTGTCTGCAGGCGAAGAGTGGAAGCAGGTTCAGTTGAACAATGTGCATGATTATTTCCGTGTGACCGATGCTTATAATTACTTCCCTATACCAGACCAGGAAATGGCGGTGAATAAGGAAATCAAGGAGAACAATCCGGGATGGTAATTCTTTTAATTAACAATTAATTCAGCAAGTAATATATGAAAGCATATAATTTAATGTGTCTTGCATTGTCGGCTTTATCTTTTACAGCTTGTTATGATGGGCTTAAAGAAGATTTGAAGGATGTCAATGTGACAGTAGAGGCTAATGAACAGGTAGCATACGATGGACAGACAATTACAGTTAAAAGAGGAACTCCGGTAAAATTCAATATTACCGGGGAACCTGACAATATAACGTTCTTCAGCGGTGAAACAGGTCATAATTTCGATTATAGAAATCGTACAACAATCGACCCTTCTTTAATTGAATCATCTAAACTGACAGTGAAAATTTATGCTCAGTATGGTTCTGCATACAAGGATTTGTTTAGTATGTATGTATCGGATGAGTTTCCAGGACTTTATAAGAATGACTTTGGAGCTGATTGTCAGTTGCTGAAGGATTTTGGTTCTTGGAAAGATTGGGTGCCTGCTGATGAATTGCCGAAAAAGGCTGGTGAAAAGGTTTCCAAAGAAATGGACTTGACTTCCTATTTAGGCAAGAATATGACTTTAGCTATCCATGTTCATCCACATGATGCGTCTACTATCCAGCCTAAGTTGAACTTTAGCCAAGTGAAGATTTCAAATGTGTTGAAGAATGGTGTAAAGACTGAAATCTTTGCTTCAAGTATGGGATTTACTCCTGTAAATGTATGGAGCTCTGATTTGACAGATATTACAATAGACCCGAACTTGAAGAAGAACCCAGGTTATTACAATAGTAATGGTGAATTGATTGAAAGTGCATTGTGGTATGGTACAGTAACCAACAATATTTGGGGGATGTGGAACTTGAAGGAAACAGCCAATGGTAGTTTCTATGTTCAAAGTGTAGCAGAGAAGAAGGGAGTGAGAGAATCCTGGTTGGTTTCTGACTATTTGGTAATTAATGCGTGTACTCCAGACAAGGGAGAACCTTTGAAGGATATGACATCTCGTTTCAATTCTTATGAATATACTTATAATCAGGTTGGCACTTATAAAGCTACATTTTATGTAACGAATGCAAATTATAAGCATGAAGAGGCCAAAGTGATTACAATGGTTATTGATGTGAAATGAGGATGGCTATTTCTCTCTTCTGACCTTTTGGCTTGATGATGAGGATGTTTTCTCCTTATTCCTTTCAGACAGAGAGGGGATTGGCTAACTCGGATAACTTTGATGTAAGAATTTACTGTGAATATCATATGGAAGCATGATTGCTTGTGTATAATTTTGATTTGGAGAAGATTATTGTGTAAAATTATTTATAATAGCTAGAGAATTGTAGTGGTGATAAGCGCAGGGAATCGTAACTCTGCGTTTATCGCCTTTTTTTGTAAAAGTAAAATATAACGAATTAATGAAAATGAGAATACTGATGGGGATAGCAGGCCTTTGTGGGATGCTTTCATTGCCGGTCTATGCCGTGAGAGATGGGGCGGTTGTAGAAACCAGTGTAGAGATGGTGGATATCAACCTGCTCAAAAAAGAGTTGAAAGAGTTGCGGAAGAAAGACGAACTGCAGGATGTGACAGCTACCGACAAGGAAGTTCAAACTGCATTGATGTATGCTAAATTGTTGTTTCTTACTCGTACGGACAAGTCTACGGTGACAGGACGTGGCATTCTGGAGGGGAAACTAGAATGGCAGAATGTACGCGATTTGGGAAAAACAATTCGCGCCTTGTCTTTTGAGGCTTATAAGCAAGGGGGTGAGGCAAAGGAGATTCTTTTTAAGTTGTTAGACTATCTTTCATCGCAGAATATTTATGATAGAATACCTCCTTTCAGATATAGTAATTATAATGATATACGTAAAGTGCCTTTGGATTTTTTGAGCGCTGCTTCTGTTTGTAAGAGCGAGCGTTTGGAAAAACTGCTGGAAGGGGTCTTGAATATATTGGAATGGGATATTGTCCGTTCGGGTGATGGACCTACTTTGGAGTGGATTAGTTCGGACTATCTTTATAATGCGATTCCTCACGTGTTTAAGTGTATTGCTTATAACCCGAATATGGAGCAGGCTGTCAAAGACATGAAATTATTCGGCCATTTTTTGAGTATATGTACCACTTATAATCCGGGAGGACGCGACATCTTAAAACCTGACGGAACTGGATTCCATCATAAAACGCACTATAATGGATATATGTATTCTTATCGTACGTGGGTGGATTATATGTATCTGCTGAAGGGTACTTCGTTCCGTATTTCTGAAGAGGCTTACTTGCGTATGCGGAAGGCGGTGGTAAGTGAGTATCTGATGGCGGTATGTGCTAAGGAAGATAAGGGGCATATCTTTGGTAATTCAATGGCTGGTAGGCATCCGTTTACGGGAATGGAAGTGACTTTCAGCAAGGATTCGTTCGAGAAACTTGTGGAAATAGGCGGGGATGTGATGGGAACTGAACTGGATAAGGAGTTGGCTGCTTATTTCAATGCTTTTTTTCAAACTGACTTCTATAAGGGGATAGAACCGGCTGGCTTGGATGGCTTCTATCAGTTCAATTATAGTCCGGCTGGTGTTTATAGAATGGGTGATTGGGTGGCTGTTATGAGATGTCCTACCACGAATTTTTGGGGAGGGGAAATCTATAACAAGACTAACCGGTTTGGCCGATACCAGGCGCATGGAACATTGGAGGTGCTTTATGAAGGAGGTCTGGAGCGTAGTGGCTATCCTTTTATCAAGAGCAAGAAAGGAGCAGGCTGGGACTGGAATATGATGCCAGGTAGCACTACTGTTCATTATGGGGATTGGAAGGCTATGATGCCTGCTCAGAATGTTTCTGCCCGATTTGACCAATGGTCTAAGACAACTGACTTTGCTGGGGCGTTGTCGGCTGGTGACTATGGTCTTTTTGCAGCAGTTTTTGATCAAAATGACAATTGGGGAAATCAGCGGTTTAAGCCTACGGGATTGACTTTTGGTAAGTCGGTGCTTGCTATAGATGGTATGCTTTTCAGTATTGGTAGTGGGATATCTTCAGAAGGTGATTATCCTGAGTGGATTACTGCGACTAATCTTTTCCAAAATGTAGTGAAAAAGGGAGGAGAACTGGTAGTGAATGGTAAGGAGGTGGAGAAGGAGAATAGTTTGCTTGTTCTTTCGGAAGAGCCTTGTTGGATGGTGACTCCTTCTTCTACTGGATATTATGTGTCGGCTGGTCATGATTCTTTAGTCGTGAGATATGGGGCACAGGAAACCCCGGTGTCTAATGGACCTGAAACTTCTTTGGATAAAGAACTGGTGGCAAAGGCTTACTTGGTTCATGGGGTAAAGACTGCGGGCAAGGGTTATCGTTTTTTGGTAGTACCGTCGGTTGATAAAGTGCGGATGGCAAATATTGCTAAAAGATATGAGGCTGGTGAATTGTTTGAAACTTTGGTGCAACAAGATTCTTTGCACATCGTTTCATATAAGCCTTCATCGGTCATGGCTTATTCATTCTTTGCGCCAGCTGATGATTTGAATGTGGGTAATGTGGTAGGTTCTGCTACCGAACTGTTGGTTTTGGAACGGATGGAGGGTGATGAAATGCAGTTGGATTTCTGTAATCCTAACCTTCGTCCTCTTAAGGATAAGAAGAATTGGGTGCCTATGCCTACTGAAGCAGTTCTTGAATTGAAGGGGCAGTGGGAACAACTTTCTTCTGATAGTGAGGTGGTCTTACAGCGAAATCAGGTTGGGAATACTTTAGTGAAAAGCGTTTTGAAAGAAGGTTTTCCTGTTCATTTGCGTTTGAAAAAGAAATGATTTTCTCTTTTAATGGTAGTATAGGTTAAAATAAACATCGTCATCTTTTTTTAGGTGGCGATGTTTTTTGTTGTAAATATTTCGTTCTTTATACATATTATAACATTTTAACCCGATTGAATTGCTTCAATTAGAGAGAGAATTCGGATGATTTTTGCTCGTTTTATGGAGAAGGGCTGAAATCATGCCGACGTTTTTTGGGGATTTTCTAATTATTTTTGGAGAAATATTTAGTCATTTTCTCCAAAATAATTAGAAGATTGGGTAAAAATATGCCGACGATTTGAACTGCATGCTCTGAGGCCCTTGAAAAAAGGAGGGGAAAGGGGTGATTTTTGCCCTGTTTTTGTGTTATTTGGATGGAAATGGGATTCATAAATAATGGCTTTATATAATTGATATTTAATGTTATACGTGTAAAATGGAGTCGCGAGAATCGTTTCTTTGGCGGCATCCGTACACCTGTACGTAAATGGGCGAGTCTCGGAAGGTGTGTTTACATTGTTTAACAATT
>JARIAN010000058.1 GCA_029257865.1 Phocaeicola sp. | reverse complement strand
GTATTGCTGATTGACACTCTTTGGGGGCTGCGAGCCCCCAGCCGCTTGGCAAACCCCTCGGTGTTTTTCATGGTATTTTTACTTGTGAAAATAAACCGATTTGTTGCACTTCTAACTTGACGCTAGGCTGACGGGCGCACGTTTGACAACCCGAAAAACCTACAAAAAAGCCTTGACCGCTTGAAACTGTTACAAAAGCGGTTGAGTCGTAAACAGAAAGGTTCAGCCAACCGCAATAAGGCTCGCATCTGTGTAGCCCGGTTGCAGGAACACATTGCCAGCTGCCGCAAGGATAATCTTCACAAAATCACCCATGCACTCACGCACGACAGCCAAGTGCGTACCCTCTGCATGGAGGATCTGAACGTGAAGGGTATGCAGCGTAACCATCATTTGGCGCAATCCGTAGTGGGCGCATCCTTTGGGATGTTGCTGATGCTGCTGGAGTATAAGTGCCGTTGGTATGGTGTGAATCTCATCAAGATAGACCGCTTTGCCCCAAGTTCGAAGACCTGTGGGCAATGCAGCTATGTGTATAAAGGATTGAAATTGAGCGAGCAAAGCTGGACTTGTTCGGAATGTGACACACACCACCGGGATTTCAATGCAGCTTGCAACATCAAGGAATTTGGCTTGAGAGCCCTACCCACGGAGCGTGGGAAAGTTAAGTATTATATATAAAAGGCCATTTTCTTCTTTACGGATGTGGAGTAATGGGAATATCTTGCTTATCTTTGCAAAGGATTAAACTTTGCGATGCCTTATGAAGAAAAAGAAATTTGCCGCATGGTTGGCTTTTGCCACAATGATTTGCTCGTGCGGACAGGATTCATTTACGAATCAAGTAGATAAAGATTTTAAAGAAAAGAAAGAGATTCTTTCGGAAGGGAATCTGTTTCGAGTGTTTGACCAGGAACTTACTCCCGAAGAAAATCGGGCGTTGACTTTCCTTTATGCCTATATGCCGGTAGGAGATATAACCGACTATTCAGCTGAGTTTTATTTGGAGAATGTTCGCTCCTCGCTCTCTGTGCGTAGAGAAACTCCGTGGGGAGAGATTGTTCCGGAAGATATTTTTGCGCATTTTGTGCTTCCTATCCGCGTGAACAACGAGCAACTGGACTCTTCGCGAATGGTGTTTCATGATGAAATCATGCCTCGCCTGAAAGGACTTTCCATGCAGGAAGCCGTGCTCGAAGTCAACCACTGGTGCCATGAGAAAGTCAGCTATCATCCTAGTGACATTCGCACCAGCTCTCCGTTGGCCAGTGTAAAGACTGCTTATGGACGTTGTGGAGAAGAGTCTACTTTCTTGGTGGCAGCTCTTCGTGCGGTAGGTATTCCTGCCCGTCAGGTATATACTCCTCGTTGGGCGCATACCGATGACAATCATGCATGGGTAGAGGCATGGGTAGATGGAAAATGGTATTTCTTGGGTGCTTGCGAACCGGAACCGGTGCTCAATCTGGGGTGGTTTAATGCTCCTGCCAGCCGTGGAATGTTGATGCACACTAAAGTGTTCGGCCGCTATAACGGACCGGAAGAAGTGATGCGTACTACTGCCAACTATACAGAAATCAACATCATTGACAATTATGCGGAATCTGCTCCTTGTGAAGTGATTGTGGTAGACGAGGCAGGAGCTCCAGTGTCGGGTGCTTCTGTAGAGTTCAAGATTTATAACTACGCTGAGTTCTTTACCGTACACAAGGTAACTACCGGAGCCGACGGACGTGCTGCTTTGTCTGCCGGACTGGGAGATATGATGGTGCTGGTTAGCAAGGGCGACCGTTTCGGTATGCAGAAAATCTCGTTCGGAAAGGATTCTTCTGTGAAGATTGCTTTGGATAAAACCGTAGGTGATGCCTTCTCATTCCAAGCAGACATGGTGCCTCCTACAGGAGAGCCGGAACTTCCTGAAGTGACTCCTGAACAGCGCGCAGAAAATACTGTCCGCTTCAACAGAGAAGACTCTATCCGTAATGCCTATATCGCTACATTCCCGGACGAAAAGGCCATCGGTAAGTTTGCCCGTAAAGAGGGATATGCACCATCGGATGTTACCAAATATCTGTTGGCTTCGAGAGGTAACTATCAAGACATCATGAATTTCTTGAGCCATGCTGCACAGAAGGACTACCGCAAACGTGCAGTGGAATTGCTTTCCACTTTGTCGGAAAAAGACCTTCGTGATACTCCGGAAGCAATCTTGAACGACCATCTGTATGCTACAGATATCCAGGCAGACGTAAACACAGTGCTTGCTCCTCGTATTGCTGATGAGATGCTTTCTCCTTATCGTACATATTTCCAGAAGGAAGTGCCGACAGCTGATGCGACCCGTTTCGTGCAAGACCCTCAGCAGCTGGTGGAATGGTGTGTGAAGAACATTCGCTTGCGCAATGACCTCTGCCGAATCTCTACGTTCATCTCTCCGCAAGGAGTATGGCGTGCACGCGTGTCGGATACTCGTTCTCGTGACGTGTTCTTTGTTGCTGTGGCTCGCTCGTTGGGCGTTCCTTCGTGGGTAGACCGAGTAACTGGAGGTGTGTTCTATGAAAAAGATGGTAAAGAGGTGAAGGTGGACTTCGAAAAGGGTGAAATCTTGACCCGTAGTCAAGGTACATTGAAACTGGACTATCAGCCTATCGAACAGTTGAATGACCCGGAATATGCACGTCATTTCTCTCTTTCTCGTTTTGATGACAATACATTCTCTTTGCTCAATTATCCGGAATTTGAGAAATGGAGCAATTTGTTTGAATCTCCTTCAGCTGTCGATACAGGTTATTATATGATGGTGTCGGGCAGTCGTCTGGCTAGCGGCAGTGTATTGTGTAATGTTTCATTCTTCAATGTGGAATCAGACAAGCAGACTGACGAGAATCTGGTGATGCGTAGCAATAAAGAAGCGGTACGTGTGATTGGCAGCTTGGATGCCGAATCTCCGTTTATCAATCCTGAAACAGGAGAGCAGACTACTATCTTGAAAACAACCGGACGTGGATTCTATGTGTTGGGCATTTTGGGGGTAGGACAGGAACCTACCATTCATACACTGAAGGGCATGGAGGAAAAGGCAAAAGAATTTGAAACTTGTGGCTTGAAGATTGTATTGCTTTGTCCTGATAAAGGTTCTTATGACAAATTTAAGACATCCAATTTGGCAGCAGCATTGCCTAAGAATGTGGTGCTAGGTATTGACGAAGGTGGGGTGATTAGCGGCCGTATCTTGAATGCGTTAGAACTGAAGAAGAATACTCCTCTTCCATTGTTCGTAATAGCTGATACTTTCAACAGAATCGTATTTGCATCGAATGGTTATACCATCGGGCTTGAAGTGGATATGCTGAAGATAATCAGTGGATTGGAAAAATAAGAAATAGGATAAAAATACTATAGCGAGGATTCTGAAAAAGTCCTTTTTATAGAACAAACGTAAGATTGAACCGGCATATACCCAAGATTGTTAATGTGGTATATGCCGGTTTTTCGTATATTTATAGTATGTAAAATGAATGTGCCACTAATTCAAGTGATATAGGATGAACTGTATCATTGTTAGCATTTCTGTGTGGAAACTTAAAAGGGGAAAAATGAAGGCTGACTTTCGAATTTGGAGGCCAGCCTTCATTTTTTAAGGTATAGTAGTCTTGTTTGTCGACATGTTTCTGATAGTTGTTTTTCTCTGTACTGAAAAGAAAAGATGAGGTGCTGACAGAGATATTACGATAAATAAATTACAAATTCAGCTATGTTTTTAAAGAAATGTTTAATTTTGCCGACATTAGTTAACCAGATAAAGTTGCCTTTTTAAGAACCGCCTTTTTAGTAAACCCTAGCTAATATAAATTTTAAAGACTATTATGCGAATAAAACTCATTAATCTTATTTGTGTGTTATGTGTATTGCCGCTCTTGGTGCAAGCGGTCGAAATATCCGAAAAAAGTTTTAAAAAACTGGACTATATTTATATTTCGGCTACCAAATCATTCGAAAAGGTAAAGACTACTAACGATTTGTCCAACCTTGTTTGTCATCTGGATAGACTGAAGTCGGAATGTAGCAGTGATAAGGACATTTCAGAATTGCTGTCAATATCTTATGAAAACTGTCCCGAAGAATGGCAGGATGCTTATCTGCAGGCAGTGGCTGTACAACTGGACTTGAAGGATGCCAGCAAACGTCTTGCTATGGGAGGGCTCCTTCAGGATGCCAAGGTTGTAGAGAGTGTGAATTCATTTATGAAAGTATCTTATCTTCAGGAGCCATTGTCGGAAGGACAGCATCCTAATGAAGGGGCGCCTTTTGAAACTAAGGAGCATCGCGATAAACGTATGAAATGGTGGAGAGACGGCAAGTTCGGCATGTTTATCCATTATGGCTTGTTCTCTGGGCTTGCCGGTGAAATTCAGAACAGAAAATTTGAAGGCTGTGTGGAATGGATTCAAATGTATTCAGGAGTAGATTTTGAGACCTATAAGAAAGAGGCTTTGCCGCTGTTTCGTCCGAAGTCTGGAAAGGCTGCCGAATGGGTAAAGTTGGCCAAGGAGGCAGGGTGTACATATACTGTTCTTACAAGCCGTCATCATGAAGGTTTTAATATGTTTGATACAAAATACTCTGACTTCAATGTGAAAAAAGTATATGGAGTGGATGTTATTGACGAATATGCCAAAGCTTGTGATGACTATGATATGAAAGCAGGTTACTATGTATCATTATTAGATTGGAATCATCCCGACTATGACCCTACAGGATCAGGAATATCATACCCCGAAGGTAATCTTAAGGCTGCTGAACGTGGTGAACGTCAGTTTGGTAATCATGAAAAATATAAGGATTATTTATATAATATCTTTGATGATTTACTTTCGAAATATAAGGTGGATCTTGTATGGTGGGATTTCAGTCAGCCTCATTTTCAGGGAGATAAGACTTGGGGGGCTACTCGTCTGATGAGAAGACTTTGGGAGGTCAACCCTAAAGCTATCCAGAATAACCGTCTGTATCATTCCGACAATCATTTGAGTGAAGGTGGTATCAAAGTTACCCCAACATGGAAGGAGGGCACTGAAAAAGTCCTTTCATAGGATAATCGGCTTATATGATCGGCATATACCCAATAAATATTTTGGATATATGCCGATTTTTGCGTATCTTTATAGATATAACACACAAAGATATGCTCC
>JARIAN010000044.1 GCA_029257865.1 Phocaeicola sp. | reverse complement strand
CCGTGTCTCAGTTCCAATGTGGGGGACCTTCCTCTCAGAACCCCTATCCATCGTTGACTAGGTGGGCCGTTACCCCGCCTACTATCTAATGGAACGCATCCCCATCGTTTACCAATAAATCTTTAATCTTATTTACATGTGTCTATAAGATACTATCGGGTATTAATCTTTCTTTCGAAAGGCTATCCCCGAGTAAACGGAAGGTTGGATACGTGTTACTCACCCGTGCGCCGGTCGCCGGCAAAGTCAGCAAGCTGACTCCCCGATGCCCCTCGACTTGCATGTGTTAAGCCTGTAGCTAGCGTTCATCCTGAGCCAGGATCAAACTCTTCATTGTAATATATCAATTTGTTTGTTTCTGTTATAACGCTCAGTATGTATCCTCTGATTATTTAAAGAATTGACAAGTTACTTTTTTGACTACCCGAACAAATTCCTACTAAAAGGAAATATGCTCATTGTCTCTTGTACTTCTCTACAAAAATTTTATGAAATTCTTTCAAAGATCACTGTTTGACTCATCAGATAAGCGGCGTGTGCCGTAGTTCTGATTAGCGAGTGCAAAAGTAGAGACTTTTTTAATACCTACCAAATTTTTCAGCGAAAAAAAATTAATAAAGATATTCCAACTTATCTCAAAAAAGCAGTTATCCTTTGTATATCAACAAATTAAGCTTTATAAAAATTTTCATCTTTTTACAAATAAAAAAACCATTTACTAGAACGCCCTATACTACATCTATCCCTTTATCTCGCCAATCACACTCAAAGAACTGAACATACGAATACCATACTCATCGAATTGAACTATATATTCCATACTTGCTCCTATAAAATACTTATTCACATTCATTTTACTGAGAGAAAATTATCATTATCTTTCTTACGACAAAAACCAGATAGCGCTACTCTATATAGTTTACCAGCAACCTTAAACGACACCAAAGTATATTTTCCTCCTAATTTACCACCCATAACCAGACAAAATAAAAACTCCGTTTCCATTTTGTACAACAATGTACTTCCATGGAAACGGAGTCAACTGTTAGATTATAATAGAGTTATTTTACAACAATGACCAGATATTTACTG
>JARIAN010000031.1 GCA_029257865.1 Phocaeicola sp. | reverse complement strand
ACCAGATAGCCTATCAGGCCGATAAAGACTAGTTGCATACCAATGTTACGCAACAAGGCAAACGGTGGCATCATCCGATTCGACAGGTAAAGAATCAGTTCGTTTACCGCATCGGGGAAAGTCTGTACGAACCGGTATAGGAACGTCGGAATGATATATAGGAAATAGAATCCCATAAAAAGATTGACTACTACCGAATAAACAAGCAGACCGTATCGCTCCAGCGCACGAACCTGAAAGAGGTAAGGTCGCTTGCTTTCCGGCTCTTTGCGTAACTTCTTCCATATATAACCAAGTAGTTCCAAAGAACGCTGCCTCAAGTTGGGCACACCCAGCAGGTCGGATGCCATCCAGTATCCGTCGAATTTGAAGAATGGATTCAAGGTCATTGCAAAGCCCAGATTCATAACCAGAATCAGATAACGCAAGATATCATTTCCCGTTATCTGAAAGGCCACCAGCAGGATGATAAGCCAATAGCTTTGAAAATACACACCGGCAAGATTTACCACACATCGCTCCTCCCGCTTCAGTTTCCATACTTCCGTCACATCCGTATAGAGGACCGGGAAATTGAGGTACAACCCGAAGCCTATTCCGCCGTGCCGCACGCCGAAGAACTTGCAGGCAGAAGCGTGTCCCAGTTCGTGAAAGAACGATGAACCCAGCATGAAAGCAAATAAGCCAACTACCAAATAGACATTTACCTTATTATTGAACAACAAGAGGTCAGGCGTACAGAAAAAGAACCAAGCATCTAGGGATATAGCTATAAGAAAAACCATCAGCATATACCCACGGTTGAACAGGAAGCGGAAAGTATCTGAGAACTTGTCTATCGTTGCAGCACTGAACAGTTCCTTTTCGTAGAGGAAAGAGTGCTTCTTTCCCTCCTGTGCAAACAAAGGGGTAATAAATTTGTCGATAATCACCCGTACCTGTTCGGGCGTGTATTTGCCTGCCTTCTTTTTAGTGTAGGCAGCAATGGCTTCTTCTTCCGTAGCATGTTGCTGCAACTCTTCCACCAGTTCTGCCATAGCGGGACTAGCTTCGTAGTACTGTTCGCCGCACGAGAGCAGCACGCGCTGTTCTTGAGTAGATGACGAAAACTTCTGATGAATGATAATGTCGTTGTATA
>JARIAN010000010.1 GCA_029257865.1 Phocaeicola sp. | reverse complement strand
GAACAGAGAAGTTAAGCTTCGTCACGCCGATGGTACTGCAGATTGTGGGAGAGTAGGTAGTTGCCGTTTTAGTGAGCCCCGAGCGGAAACGCTTCGGGGCTTTTTTTATGCTTATGCGTGACATGCCTTGTTCTTGCACCTTCGGTGGCGCGGGGATGGGCATCCGGATTTTCAATCTTACTGGTGCCACGTTCACACTTTGTAGAGAAGTTGTATAAACGTTTTTAAGTAGTCTTTGATTCGTTTGGAGATAAATCCAAGCCGTTATCTTTTTTTTTGTCTGAGGATGAAAAATGCATTATTGAAACATTTCTGTTTTGGGACTATCTTAATGGAAAGTACTTTTAATTAGTAAGAAATCAATAAAATAAAAAAAATATCTCCTTACTAGGGATTATCAATTATTATTTGTATCTTTGTCGCCCAGTTTATATAGTATTGCGAATTGGAAAAGCTAACTACATATCAGATAGATTTAAAGAATATGAAAGAAAACTCATGTAATTATGAGTATTCTTTAAATGATGATTTTTTTGCTGCTTTGGAAACAACCGATATTCAGAAGGGTGATTTGAAGGTAAACTTAGCAGTGAAGAAAGGTATTGCTACTTTTAGCCTGGATTTTCATATAGAAGGAATCGTCGTAGTATCTTGCGATAGATGTTTGGATGATATGGAAGTACCTGTTGATACCGATAATTCTTTGAAAGTGAAATTTGGTGCCGCATATTCAGATGATGACGAGATCATAACGATTGACGAAGAAGATGGATGTATTGATGTGGCATGGAATATTTACGAATTTACAGCATTGAGCTTACCGATAAAGCATGTACATGCTCCAGGAGAATGTAATGAGGAGATGATGGGAGCATTAAGTCAGCATTTACGGGTGACATCAGACGAAGAAGATGAAGAATTGTATGATGAGAACGGAGAAAATCCAGAAGAAGGAGAACTTCGGGAGATTGACCCGAGATGGAATGCATTGAAGAAAATATTAAATAATAATTAAATAAATTTTAGAAAAATGGCACATCCTAAAAGAAGACAATCAAAAACGAGAACTGCTAAGAGAAGAACTCATGATAAAGCAGTTGCTCCTACTTTAGCTATTTGCCCAAACTGCGGTGAATGGCATGTATATCACACAGTATGTGGAGCTTGCGGCTATTATAGAGGTAAGTTGGCAATTGAAAAAGAAGCAGCTCTTTAATAAAAGGCGCTTTTTATTTATTGAACATCTTTGTGTGATTCATTGAAAGAATAAAGCCGGAGAGCTTTCGGCTCTTCCGGCTTCTTTTTTTTATCTGTACACTAAATTTCGAAATGATGGAAAAGATAAATGCTGTAATTACAGGAGTTGGTGGATATGTGCCAGATTATGTATTGACAAATGAAGAATTGTCAAGAATGGTAGATACCAATGATGAGTGGATTATGACTCGAATAGGAGTGAAGGAAAGACGTATTCTAAATGAAGAAGGTTTGGGTACATCTTATATGGCACGTAAGGCTGCTAAGCAGTTGATGCAGAAAACTAACTCGGATCCCGATTCGATTGATTGTGTGATTGTAGCAACAACTACTCCTGACTATCATTTTCCTTCAACAGCTTCAATATTGTGTGACAAGCTTGGATTGAAGAATGCTTATGCATTTGAATTGCAGGCTGCTTGTAGTGGTTTCCTTTATGCGATGGAAACTGCAGCAAGTATGATTCAGTCTGGTCGTCATAAGAAAATTATCATTGTGGGAGCTGACAAGATGTCTTCGATGGTGAATTATTCAGATCGTGCCACTTGTCCTATTTTTGGTGATGGTGCCGCTGCTTGTATGGTAGAGGCTACTACCGAAGATTTTGGTATAATGGATTCTATTTTGCGTACTGACGGTAAAGGTCTTCCTTTTCTTCACATGAAGGCAGGCGGTTCTGTATGTCCTCCTTCCTATTTTACAGTGGATAATAAAATGCATTATTTGTATCAAGAAGGAAGAACCGTATTTAAGTATGCAGTATCTAACATGTCGGATGTTACTGCTCAAATAGCAGAGCGTAATGGTTTGGATAAAGATAATATTGACTGGATTGTTCCTCATCAGGCTAATCGACGTATCATTGATGCGGTAGCTTCTCGTCTAGAGGTCCCTTCTGAAAAAGTGATGATTAATATTCAGCGCTATGGTAATACTAGTGCCGGTACTTTACCACTTTGTCTTTGGGACTATGAAAAGAAACTGAAGAAGGGCGACAATATCATCTTCACAGCATTTGGTGCCGGATTCACTTGGGGTGCTACTTACGTGAAGTGGGGATATGATGGTAATAAATAAATTTGAGTAAAAATTCTATGACATAGATAAAAAACGCATCCCAATCCGATGCGTTTTTTTGTCTGTTAACTAAATATCAGTTTATGCACAAGGCCGGATTTGTAAATATTGTAGGTAATCCGAATGTCGGAAAATCTACTTTGATGAATTTGCTGGTTGGCGAACGTATCTCAATCGCTACCTTTAAAGCGCAGACGACCCGTCACCGTATTATGGGAATCTTGAATACGAATGATATGCAGATTGTCTTCTCTGACACTCCTGGGGTATTAAAACCTAATTATAAACTCCAGGAATCTATGCTGAACTTTTCTGAGTCAGCATTGGTGGATGCCGATGTGTTGCTTTATGTGACAGATACGGTGGAGAAACCAGATAAAAATGCAGATTTCATGGAAAAAGTGCGAAAGCTTACTGTTCCGGTTTTGCTGCTGATAAATAAAATAGACCTGACCAATCAGGAAGAATTGGTGAAGTTGGTGGAAGAATGGCATGAGATGCTGCCGAATGCTGAGATTATTCCTATTTCGGCTAAGGCTAAGTTTAATGCTGATGTGGTGATGAAGCGAATCAAAGATTTGATACCCGATTCGCCTCCATATTTCGGGAAAGACCAATTGACAGATAAACCGGCTCGTTTCTTTGTAACGGAAATTATCCGTGAGAAGATTCTACTTTATTATGATAAAGAGATTCCGTATGCTGTAGAAGTCGTGGTGGAACAATTCAAGGAGGATGCCAAGAGTATTCATATAAGTGTAGTGATTTATGTGGAGCGTGATTCCCAAAAAGGAATCATAATCGGACATCAAGGAAAAGCTTTGAAGAAAGTAGCTACTGAGGCTAGAAAGACATTGGAGCATTTCTTCCAGAAGTCAATCTATCTGGAAACTTTTGTGAAAGTAGACAAAGACTGGAGAAGTTCAGACAAGGAACTGAAAAACTTCGGCTATCAATTAGATTAATAGCTCGGCTGTGACAGCCGTAAATGAATAAAGTATATATATGGGAAATTTAGTAGCAATCGTAGGACGTCCCAATGTGGGAAAGTCGACACTGTTTAATCGTCTGACCAAGACTCGTCAGGCTATTGTGAATGAACAGGCCGGTACCACCCGCGACCGCCAATATGGTAAATCTGAATGGCTGGGAAAAGAATTCTCAGTGGTTGATACTGGTGGTTGGGTTGTAAACTCGGACGATATTTTTGAAGGAGAAATCCGCAAGCAGGTAGTTTTGGCTATGGATGAAGCTGATGTAATTTTGTTTGTGGTAGATGTAATGAACGGAGTTACTGACTTGGATATGCAAGTCGCTTCCATTTTACGTCGTTCAAAGACTCCAGTGATTATGGTCGCAAATAAGACAGACAATAATGACTTGCAATATAATGCAGCTGAATTCTATTCTTTGGGCTTAGGTGACCCTTATTGTATATCAGCGTTGAGCGGTAGCGGTACAGGTGACTTGTTGGATTTGATTCTGACTAAGTTTAAAAAGGAAACAGATGAGATATTGGATGAGGAAATTCCTCGTTTTGCCGTTGTGGGACGCCCTAATGCAGGCAAATCATCTATCGTAAATGCGTTTATCGGTCAAGACCGCAATATTGTGACAGAGATAGCGGGAACTACTCGTGACTCGATATATACTCGTTATGACAAATTCGGTTTTGATTTTTACTTGGTAGATACAGCTGGAATTCGTAAAAAGAACAAAGTAAACGAGGACTTGGAATATTATTCTGTTGTACGTTCTATCCGTTCTATTGAGAATTCGGATGTCTGCATTTTGATGTTGGATGCAACAAGAGGTATTGAAGGTCAGGACTTGAATATTTTCTCATTGATACAGCGCAATCAGAAAGGACTGGTGGTAGTTGTGAACAAGTGGGACTTGATAGAAGATAAATCGGCAAAAGTGATGAAAAATTATGAAGAGGCTATTCGTAATCGTTTTGCTCCTTTTACTGACTTCCCGATAATCTTTACTTCAGCAATTACTAAGCAACGTATATTCAAAGTATTGGAGCAGGCGAAGGAGGTTTATCACGCTCGTACAACACGTATTCCTACTGCTCGTTTGAACGAAGAGTTGCTGCCGCTGATTGAAGCATATCCGCCACCATCAAACAAAGGTAAATATATCAAGATTAAATATATCACCCAGCTGCCTAATACCCAGGTGCCTTCGTTTGTTTTCTTTGCAAATCTGCCACAGTACGTGAAAGATCCGTATAAGCGATTTCTGGAAAATAAGATGCGTGAACGATGGGATTTATCAGGTACGCCAATCAATTTGTATATTCGTCAGAAATAAATAATGTAAAAGAAAAAAGTCTCTAGACACCTGAATGGTTTCTAGAGACTTTTTCTTTTTATCAGACTATCCTTTCTTGTTTTCTTCAGAGCGTACTTTCTGTAACAAGTCGGATGCGAAAATAAAATGATTCAGCCGTTCGTTGGTGGCAGTAAACACTTCATCTTTGTTGCCTTCCCATTCCTTACTTCCCTCGTAGATATAAAGAATACTGTCACCTATGCCAATAACAGAGTTCATATCATGAGTGTTGATGATGGTTGTCATATCATATTCAGTTGTGATATCATGGATCAATTCATCAATCAGCAATGAAGTTTTAGGGTCCAAGCCTGAGTTTGGTTCGTCGCAAAACAGATATTTAGGTTGTAGTGCTATTGCTCTTGCAATGGCTACACGTTTCTGCATACCTCCACTGATTTCACCTGGATATTTGTTTTGTGCATCAATTAGATTTACTCGGTCTAAACAGAATTGAGCACGTTTCACACGTTCGCGATAAGTCATGTTTGAGAACATATCCAGTGGAAACATAACGTTTTCCAAAACATTTTGTGAATCGAAGAGGGCAGCACTTTGGAAAATCATGCCCATTTCACGGCGTAAGGCTTTTTTTTCTTTCTTATCCATCGAAATGAGATTTCTTCCATCATAGAGCACTTCTCCTTTTTCAGGAGTGAAGAGTCCTACAAGGCATTTTATGAGTACCGTTTTTCCAGACCCACTCTGACCGATAATAAGATTAGTCTTTTTGTTCTCGAAAGTGAAATTGATATCATGGAGAACCGTTCGTTCTCCGAATGACTTATAAAGTGAATTTATTTGTATCATCCCATCAATAATTGAGTAAGTATCAAATCGGAGAATAGTATCAGTACACTGCTAGATACCACAGCATCTGTGCTGGCTTTTCCTACGGCAATGGAGCCTCCTTCTACCGTGTAGCCGAAATAAGCAGATACGCTGGCTATAATGAAAGCGAAGAACAGTGATTTGATGAAACTGCACCAAATGTACCATTCAACAAAGTTGTATTGAAGTCCATATTCTAAATCTGACCCATTCATGATGCCTGCAAACCATGCTGTAGAGAAGGCTCCTATAACACCGGCAAAGATGCTGAAGATGACGAGTAGTGGAATCATGGTCATCAGTCCCATGATTTTAGGTAAAATCAAATAAGAAGCAGAATTGACGCCCATGATATCAAGTGCGTCAATTTGTTGGGTTACTCGCATTGTTCCTATTTCTGACGCAATGTTAGACCCTACTTTCCCTGCAAGAATCAGACACATGATGCTGGAAGAGAATTCCAGCAAAAGGATTTCTCGAGTGGTATATCCTACAACGAAACGTGGCATCCACGGGCTTTCAATGTTTAACTTGATCTGGATACAGATGACTGCTCCGATAAAGAACGAGATTAGGAGTACGATACCGATGGAGTTGATTCCAAGTTGTACCATTTCTGATAGATACTGCTTGAAGTACATACGGAATCTCTCCGGGCGTGAAAAAACGCGCCCCATGAGTATCAGATATTTCCCCAGTGTGGTGATAGGTTTAAGCATAATTGTCTTTATATAAACTAAAAATTACACAAAAATACTGCTTTTTAGCTATATTCTAATAATAAGGAAAGTGAAAATACCTTGAATGACCATATAACCCAAGATTTTTACTACTTTTGCGGATGGTAAAATGAATTATTATGGTAGAACTGGAAAATCAGCACGTGACAGAGATAAATAAAATGCCTGCGGACGGGCGTATGGTGCTTCGTACAGAAAATCTGGTAAAGAAATATGGTAAACGTACGGTGGTAAGCCATGTCTCTATCAATGTAAAGCAGGGGGAAATTGTAGGTCTGCTAGGTCCTAATGGTGCCGGAAAGACTACCTCTTTTTATATGACAACCGGACTGATTGTACCTAATGAGGGGCATATTTATCTGAATGATCGTGATATAACGGATTATCCCGTGTATAAACGTGCACAGAATGGTATCGGCTATCTAGCACAGGAAGCCTCGGTGTTTCGTAAAATGAGTGTGGAAGATAATATTGCTTCGGTGTTGGAACTAACTAAAACCTCAAAGGAATATCAGAAAGAGAAATTGGAAAGTCTTATCGCAGAGTTTCGTTTGCAGAAAGTAAGAAAGAACTTGGGCGACCAATTGTCTGGTGGAGAAAGACGACGTACAGAGATTGCGCGATGTCTGGCCATTGACCCTAAGTTTATCATGCTTGATGAGCCTTTTGCTGGTGTAGACCCTATTGCGGTGGAAGATATCCAACATATTGTATGGAAGTTGAAAGACAAGAATATTGGAATTCTTATCACTGACCATAATGTGCAAGAAACTCTTAGTATTACAGATCGCGCTTATTTGTTATTTGAAGGTAAAATATTGTTCCAAGGTACTCCTGAAGAATTAGCTGAGAATCAAATTGTGCGTGAGAAATATTTGAGCAATAGCTTTGTGTTACGTCGAAAAGATTTCCAAGCGCGTGACATTCGTGAATAGATAAATGGGCGGGCGGACCTTTTATACAAGCAGAAAAAAAACTTTGTCTGTTTGGTATTTGTAAGATTAAACATTATTTTTGCAACCGCTTTGTTATACATTGAATAATATAGTAATAATTAAATAAATAAGTCGGAAATGAATATTTCATTGCAAAACGTAAACAATGTAAGCGCAGTGCTTACAGTTCAGATTGAAAAGGCTGACTATCAAGCTCAAGTAGATAAATCTCTGAAAACTCTTCGTCAGAGAGTAAATATGCCTGGATTCCGTAAAGGAATGGTTCCTGCAGGATTGATTAAAAAACAGTATGGTGTTTCTGTATTGATTGAAGAAGTTGACAAACTGTTGCAGGAAAAAGTAGGTGAATACATCCGTGATAATAAAGTAAATATGTTGGGCGCTCCACTGCCAAAAGAAAACAATGTTAATTTTGAATCAGATGAAAATTTCGAATTCTCATTTGACCTTGCTTTGGCTCCAGAATTCAATGTAGAACTGTCAAACGATGATACTGTTGACTACTATGATATCGATGTAACAGATGAAATGGTTGATCAGCAGGTTAAAATGTATACTCAGCGTACTGGCAAATATGACAAGGTAGACGAATATCAGGAAAATGATATGTTGAAAGGTCTGTTGGCAGAGCTGGATGAAAATGGCAACACTAAAGAAGGTGGTGTACAAGTAGAAGGTGCTGTGATGATGCCAACTTATATGAAGAATGACGACCAGAAGGCAATCTTCAACGGTGTTAAGACAAACACAGTGTTGGTATTTAATCCTTCAGTTGCTTTTGATAACAATGAGGCAGAATTGGCTTCTTTGTTGAAATTGCAGAAAGAAGAAGTAGCTGCTCATAGTGGTAATTTCAGTTTCCAGGTAGAAGAAATCACTCGTATGGTTCCAGGTGAATTGAACCAGGAATTGTTCGACCAGGTTTTGGGTGAAGGAAAAGCTTCTAACGAAGAAGAGTTCCGTGCTCAGATTAAGGCTACTATCGCTGAACAGTTTGTAGCAGACAGCGACTATAAATTCTTGATTGATGTTCGTAATTACTTGGTAGGTAAAATCGGAAAACTGGAATTTGCAGATGATTTGATGAAACGTATCATGTTGGAAAACAACAAAGAAAAAGGTGAAGAGTTCGTTGCAGAACATTATGATAAGAGCATCGAAGAATTGACTTGGCATTTGATTAAGGAAAAATTGGTTGCTGCAAACGAAATCAAAGTAGAACAGTCTGATATCACTGATATGGCTAAGAACGCTACTCGTGCTCAGTTCGCTCAGTATGGTATGATCAATGTTCCAGAAGAATTGCTGGAAAACTACTCTAAGGAAATGTTGAAGAAGCGTGAAAGCGTTGAAGCTTTGGTTAACCGTGTAGTAGAAGCTAAATTGTCTGAAGTGTTGAAAGGACAGGTAACCTTGAATCATAAGGCTGTATCAGCAGAAGAATTCAATAAAATGTTTCAGTAATACGTTGAAGGCTTAGGCTGGATTTGTTTGCTGAAATGAGCAAAGAGAGAGGTTTTTGACTCGGTTGGTTCCCGATGTACAAAAGGTTTTGTACTTTTGCCTATTGGGAAGGGACTTGGTTAAGAACTTCTCTTTTTTAATGTTTTTTTAAAGAATAATTTGATGATGAATGATTTTAAAAAATATGCTACAAAGCATTTGGGTATGAGTAGTATGGCGCTTGACGATGTGATTAAATCGCAAGCTGGCTATTTAAATCCTTATATTCTGGAGGAACGCCAGTTGAATGTGACTCAGCTGGATGTATTTTCTCGACTGATGATGGATCGTATTATTTTCTTGGGTACAGAAATCAATGATTATACGGCAAATACGCTTCAGGCTCAGTTGCTTTATTTGGATTCTGTAGATTCGGAAAAAGATATTTCTATTTATATCAATTCTCCAGGCGGGTCGGTATATGCTGGTTTGGGTATATATGATACGATGCAGTTTATAAGCAGTGATGTGGCTACAATGTGTACGGGTATTGCTGCTTCTATGGCGGCTGTATTGTTGGTTGCAGGTGCAGAAGGAAAGCGTTCTGCTCTGACTCATTCAAGAGTTATGATTCATCAGCCAATGGGTGGCGCGCAAGGTCAGGCTTCTGATATTGAAATTACCGCTCGTGAAATACAGAAGTTGAAGAAAGAACTTTATTCGATTATCGCTGAACATTCTCATACAGAGTTTGATAAAGTTTGGGCAGATTCTGACAGGGATTACTGGATGACTGCTAATGAGGCTAAAGAATACGGTATGATTGACGAAGTCCTTTCACGCAAGACTTTGCGTTAAGAGAAGTGTTAGTGTAGAATTAAAAGATTTTATTACTTTGGAAGAGAAAACAACTAAAAAAAGTAAGAGGCGTTGCAGTTTTTGCGGCCGTACGGAAGATGAAGTGGGTTTCTTGATTACGGGGGTTAATGGTTGCATTTGTGACAGTTGCTCCGAACAAGCTCATGAAATTGTCAAGGAAGCAATGCAGCAAAAGAATAAGGCTGGTAATCTGAACCTTTCTGAACTGCCTCGACCTAAAGACATAAAGGAATTTCTGGATTTGTATGTAATCGGTCAAGACGATGCCAAGCGTTATTTATCGGTAGCTGTTTATAATCATTACAAGCGTTTGCTTCAGTCTACAGGAAAAGATGATGTGGAGATTGAAAAATCAAATATTATCATGGTGGGTAGTACTGGTACCGGAAAGACTTTACTTGCAAGAACAATAGCTAAACTTCTTCACGTACCATTTACAATTGTCGATGCGACGGTGCTGACAGAAGCTGGATACGTGGGAGAGGATATAGAAAGTATTTTGACCCGATTGCTGCAAGCCGCCGATTATAATGTGCCGGAAGCTGAACGTGGTATTGTTTTTATTGATGAAATAGACAAGATAGCTCGCAAAGGAGATAACCCTTCTATTACACGTGATGTCAGTGGTGAGGGAGTTCAGCAAGGTTTGTTGAAGTTGCTGGAAGGTTCGATTGTGAATGTTCCACCCCAGGGAGGGCGTAAGCATCCTGATCAGAAGATGATTCCAGTCAACACCAAAAACATATTGTTTATTTGTGGTGGAGCTTTTGATGGTATTGAGCGTAAAATTGCTCAGCGATTGAATACAAATATTGTTGGATATAGTGCAGCTAAAGAGACAGTAAAAGTAGACCGTAATAATTTGATGCAGTATATTGCTCCTCAAGATTTGAAATCTTTTGGGCTGATACCTGAAATTATTGGTCGTCTTCCGGTTTTGACTTATTTGAATCCACTGGATAGAACTGCATTGCGTAATATTCTTACTGAGCCTAAAAATTCAATTATCAAACAGTATATTAAGTTGTTTGAAATGGATGGGGTGAAGTTGGAATTTCAGCCAGAAGCATTGGAGTATATTGTAGATAAGGCTGTAGAATATAAGTTGGGTGCACGTGGACTTCGGTCTATTGTGGAAAGTATTATGATGGATATGATGTTTGAGGTACCTTCTCATCCAAGAGATATGTTGACAGTGACATTGAAGTATGCACAAGAGCAGATGGATAAAACTAATTTGTCTCGCCTACAGATGGCATAATGAAATTTAAGTGTGGGAATAGATGTCTTCGGTAAAATATTTTCTGAAAATTTTGTGTAATATCAAAAGTTGTTTATAACTTTGTTATATCTGGAATTTAGGGAATATACATCTTTGTCGAATCTAGAGAATCACTAAAATAATTAAGGACAATGGCGGATCAAATCAATTTAACGGAACAATTGAAAAAGTATTTTGGCTTTGATTCCTTTAAGGGAAATCAAGAGGCTATCATTCGTAGTTTACTTGCAGGGAAAGATACTTTTGTGTTAATGCCTACGGGTGGGGGAAAATCACTTTGTTATCAGTTACCTTCATTGCTGATGGAAGGAACTGCTATCGTGATTTCTCCATTGATAGCCTTGATGAAAAATCAAGTGGATGCTATGCGAAACTTCAGCGAAGAAGATGGAGTGGCGCATTTTATCAATTCGTCGTTGACCAAGGCCGCTATAGATCAGGTGAAATCTGATATAAAGAGTGGAAAAACAAAATTGTTGTATGTGGCTCCTGAATCTTTGACAAAGGAGGAAAATGTAGATTTTCTGAAGAGTATAAAAATCTCTTTTTATGCCATTGATGAGGCGCATTGTATTTCTGAATGGGGACATGACTTTAGACCTGAATATCGTCGTATTCGACCAATTATTAATGAAATAGGAAAGGCTCCGGTTATAGCATTGACGGCTACAGCCACTCCTAAGGTGAAAATGGATATTCAGAAAAATTTAGGCATGGTAGATGCTGTGGAGTTCCGGTCTTCTTTCAATAGGGAAAACCTGTATTATGAAGTGCGTCCGAAAACAAATAATGTTGATAAAGAGATTATTCGTTTTATCAAGCAGAATCCAGATAAGGCCGGCATCATTTATTGTTTGAGCCGAAAAAAAGTAGAAGAGTTAGCTGAAATTTTGCAGGCCAATGGTATTAAGGCTCGTCCTTATCATGCAGGGATGGATTCGGCAACCCGTAATGCAAATCAAGATGCATTTCAGAAAGAGAATGTAGATGTGATAGTAGCTACAATAGCTTTTGGTATGGGCATTGATAAGCCAGATGTGCGTTTTGTGATACATTATGATGTACCGAAAAGTTTGGAAGGCTATTATCAAGAAACAGGACGCGCCGGTAGAGATGGTGGCGAAGGAAGATGTATTACATTCTATTCCAATAAAGATTTGCAGAAGCTAGAGAAGTTTATGCAAGGCAAACCTGTTTCAGAGCAAGAGATAGGTAAGCAACTTTTGCAGGAAACAGCAGCTTATGCTGAATCTTCTGTTTGCCGTAGAAAGATATTATTACACTATTTTGGTGAAGAATATACTGAAGATAATTGTGGAAATTGTGATAACTGTTTAAATCCGAAAAAACAAGTGGAGGCTCAGGATTCATTGTGTGCAGTGATTGAAACAATCATTGCCGTAAAAGAAAATTTTAAACAAGATTATATAATAGATATCCTTTTAGGTAAAGAAACATCGGAAGTTCTTGCACATAAGCATGAGGAATTGGATGTATTTGGCTCTGGCATGGGAGAAGATGACCGCTTGTGGAATGCAGTCATTCGCCAAGCTCTCATTGCAGGTTATCTAGATAAGGATGTAGAGAATTATGGTTTGTTGAAGGTTACTTCAGCGGGACGTAGTTTCTTGAAAAAGCCTAAATCATTCAAGATTGTAGAGGATGCTGATTTTGACGAAGAGGAAATAGAAGAGGCTCCGATGAGAAGTGGTGCTTCATGTGCGGTTGACCCTGTATTGTTTTCCATGTTGAAAGATTTGCGTAAGAAGATGTCGAAGAAATTGGATGTACCACCTTATGTGATATTCCAGGATCCGTCTTTGGAGGCGATGGCTACTATTTATCCGGTGACTTTGGAAGAGTTGCAAAATATTCCGGGAGTTGGAGCGGGAAAAGCAAAGCGATACGGACAAGGTTTTTGTGATTTAATCAAGAAACATTGTGAAGAAAATGAAATAGATCGTCCTGAAGATTTGCGTGTGCGCACAGTTGCAAATAAATCAAAACTGAAGGTTGCCATTATTCAAAGTATTGACCGCAAGGTGGCATTGGATGATATTGCAGTAGCTAAAGGTATTGAATTTGGCGAACTCTTGGATGAGATAGAGGCTATTGTATATTCTGGTACAAAACTGAATATTGATTATTTCTTGGAAGATGTGATGGATGAAGATCATATGCTTGATATTTATGATTATTTCAAGGAGTCTACAACAGACAAGATTGATGATGCAATGGATGAGTTGGGCGATGACTATACAGAAGAAGAGGTTCGTCTGGTACGCATTAAGTTTATTTCAGAAATGGCTAACTAGTAGAATGTTTTTATCAAGTTATAGAAGCGGAGCAGTAAGGTTTATTGTTCCGCTTTTTTTGTAAATAGATTTTTCTTAAAAAAAGATGTTAATCATACTGGAAGATTCGATTGAAATTTTGTATATTTGCACGCAATAAAATTCTAAAAGCATAAAGCCATATGTCATTTATTGCAGATAAAGTAGTTATGGATGGATTGACTTACGATGATGTATTGTTGATTCCAGCCTATTCTGAAGTACTTCCTAAATCGGTCGAATTGTCGACAAAGTTTTCACGTAACATTGAGTTAAAAATCCCGTTTGTAACAGCAGCTATGGATACTGTTACGGAAGCACAGATGGCTATTGCCATTGCTCGCGAGGGAGGTATCGGTGTAATCCACAAGAATATGTCAATTGAAGAGCAAGCTCGTCAGGTTGCTATCGTAAAGCGTGCTGAAAATGGTATGATTTATGATCCTGTAACAATTAAACGTGGCTCAACTGTAAAGGATGCATTGGATATCATGGCAGAGTATAAGATTGGCGGTATTCCTGTTGTAGACGATGAAAATTTCTTAGTAGGTATTGTTACCAACCGTGACTTGCGTTTTGAAAAAGACTTGAGCAAACGTATTGATGAGGTGATGACAAAAGAAAACATCGTGACTACGGACCAGAGTACAGATATGGAAACTGCTTCTAAAATCTTGCAGGAACATAAGATTGAAAAATTGCCTGTAGTAGATAAAGATGGTAAACTGGTAGGTCTGATTACTTATAAAGACATCACAAAGGCAAAAAATAAACCAATGGCTTGCAAAGACTCAAAAGGTCGTTTACGTGTTGCTGCTGGTGTAGGTGTTACTGCTGATACTTTGCAGCGTATGGAGGCATTGGTGAATGCAGGTGCTGATGCTATTGTGATTGATACAGCTCACGGACATTCTTTGTCTGTTATTGAAAAGTTGAAAGAAGCTAAGCAGAAATTCCCTAATATTGATATTGTAGTAGGTAATATAGCAACAGGTGCTGCTGCTAAGATGTTGGTAGAAGCAGGTGCAGATGCTGTTAAAGTTGGTATCGGTCCAGGTTCTATCTGTACAACACGTGTTGTAGCAGGTGTAGGTGTTCCTCAGCTGACTGCTGTATATGATGTAGCAAAGGCTTTGGAAGGCACAGGTATTCCTTTGATTGCAGATGGTGGCCTACGTTATTCTGGTGATGTGGTTAAAGCATTGGCTGCGGGTGGATATAGCGTTATGATTGGTTCTTTGGTTGCTGGTACTGAAGAATCTCCAGGTGATACTATTATTTTCAATGGACGTAAGTTTAAGTCATATCGTGGAATGGGCTCTTTGGAAGCCATGGAAAATGGCTCTAAAGACAGATACTTCCAGGGTGGTACTACAGATGTGAAAAAATTGGTACCGGAAGGTATTGCTGCTCGTGTACCTTATAAAGGAACTTTGTTTGAGGTTATCTACCAGTTGGTAGGTGGTCTGCGTGCAGGTATGGGATATTGCGGTGCGCACAATATTGTAGAATTGCACAATGCGAAGTTTACTCGCATCACCAATGCCGGTGTATTGGAAAGTCATCCACATGATGTAGCGATTACCAGCGAGGCTCCAAACTATAGCCGTCCACAGTAATTGGATGTTATCATCATTGATAATTCAATAAAATTCAAGTCATGGCGAAGAGTCGGTAGGTGTGTACACAACTATCGATTCTTTGCCATAATTTTTGTAAAAGGTTTGAAGAATGGAATCATTGAAAAAACTGTATTTACTTATGGTTGCTTTTATCTTGTTGCCTGCACAATTGCTGGCATCGGGTGATGAGCATGTCATTCATGACGAATTTGAATCTTATTTGTTGGGGAGAGGGGCTTCTGCTTCTTTGCTGAGTAAGGAAGAAAATTGGAATCAGTTTGTCTTGATGAAATTGAAAGCTGCAGATGCTTGTTCTAGGGGATGGGACACTCTTCCATCATTTATGCAGCTGTGTAAATCATTGCAAGGTGAAGATATGAAAGGCCGTTTAGTTTCTTCTTCAAAACCGTTGGTCGTTGGATCGTTCATAGAGATAGAGCAACTTTATTATCCTTTGTCTCAACAAGCCAGTTTACATGACGAGGTCCAGGCGAAAGCTTATATGGATTCTGTATATGTCGGATTATCTTGTGGAAAGTCTTTTGCTGATTTTCCTCTATGTCGTTATTCTAAAGGGTGTTATTCGTCAGAAAATTTATTGCAGGAAATGCTCGTGAAAATTGATAATTTATCCGAGAATGAATTGTCAGTTCCTTTTTATACTCCATTGGGCTTGCACATTATCCGGGTGCTCAAACATCATGCCCCGAATAATCAAGCGTTTTCCCGGTCTGCCTTACTGAAGAAAGAAGCAGTCAAGAATAAAGATTTAATTCGTTTGGCCGCTATTCGTGATAGCCTGCTTGCCGTTTGTTGGGATGCTTATCATGTGTCGGAAGTACAAGCAGAAGAGGTAACACCTGATATTCTACAGAAATTTTTCCAAAAATATCGTGACCGTTATCATTGGGAGTTTCCTCATTTTAAAGGGGCTGTGATATGTTGTAAAAGCAAAAGAATGGCTTCTCGTATTAAAAGGTATTTGAAAAAAGTGGACTTTATGAATCTTTCAGATGCTTTTAGCAAGTTGAAGAAAGACAATTCAGCTATTGTAGGAGAGATGCAGATGGGTCTTTTTCAAATAGGGAAAAATCCTTATGTAGACAAATTGGTATTCAAGTGTGGGGAATATCCAGAGCGTTTGGATTATCCCTATATCTTTGTGATAGGAAAACGTTTGGATAAAGGGCCGGAGAACTATCAGGATGTGTACTCAGAAGTGCTTGAGGATTATCAAAAAATGCTGCAAGAGCAGTTGCTACAGAACTTGAAACAGCGTTTTCAGTTGGATTTTGATTCAAAGGTTTTAAAAACAGTTAATTATAGCGCTAGTAATTAATTATTAGTGTATCTTCGTTCACTAATTGATAGCAAATGAACTATACAGGTAACTTGATATTCATAATGGTACTTTCTTTGCTTGTTGGAGGATGTAATTCTGTGGTAGACCATGGAGGGCGTCATCCTTTAGTTCAAGTAGACAAGGATTTTTTGTATCAGGAAGATTTAAGGCTAGTTATGCCGGTCGGTCTACATGGAGAAGACAGTATTCGGTTTGCCCAAAAATATATTCGTAATTGGGTGGAAGATGCACTTCTTTTTCGTAAGGCTGAAGGCAATGTGCCAGATAATGCTAAGATAGAAGAGTTGGTAAATGCTTATCGCCGTACTTTGATAACCCATCTTTTTCAAGATGAGTTGGTTAGGCAACAGGTAGGTGAGGAAATTACAGAAGTGGAGATAGAGGACTACTATAATAAAAATAGCAATCTGTTTCGTGCAGAGCATCCTTATGTGCAGGGCTTGTTTTTGAAGATTCCTTTAACAGCTTCGCGTTTACCGCAAGTCTGTATTTGGTATAAGAAGAATACCCAAGACGCTTTGGACAAGTTAGAGAAGTTTTGTATTGGTAATGCGGTGAGCTATGATTATTTTTATGACAGATGGCAATCGGCAACTGATATATTATCGCGCTTTCCTTTGAAAGAACTTGATGTGAATCCTGATTATTTAGACCATAATAGAAATGTGGAGGTGCGTGATACGGCATTTTGTTATTTGCTGCATGTAGAAAAATATCTTTCTAAAGGAGAATTGCTTCCTTTGGAGTTTGCAAAAAATGAAATAAAGGAAATACTAATCAATCTGAAGCGGGTGGATTTCATCAATAGGATGAAGAACGATTTGTATGATGACGCTTCGGAAAATAAAGATATAATATATTATTAAAAGATGGATAAGTTTAAATTTGTCAGAGTCTATTTATGTATGCTGTTTTGTGTGGTTGCTGTTGCAGGATATGCACAAAATAATGTGATAGATGAAGTTGTATGGGTGGTTGGTGATGAAGCCATTTTAAAATCGGATGTGGAGAATGAGCGCTTGAATGCACAGTATGAGAATCGTCGTTTTACGGGAGACCCTTATTGTGTTATTCCGGAAGAATTGGCTGTACAGAAGTTGTTTCTTCATCAGGCAGAGATTGATAGTGTAGTGGTTTCTGACCAAGAAGTACTTCAAGAAGTAGAACGGCGCATTGCTTGGTTGACGGAGCAGATTGGTTCGAAAGAAAAGATGGAGGAATATTATCATAAAACTTCTACTCAGATTCGAGAAATGTTGAGAGAGAATGTACGCGATGGTCTTACTGTCCAGCAAATGCAGCAGAAGATTGTAGGAGATATCAAACTGACTCCTGCCGAGGTACGTAATTATTTCAATAAGCTTCCTGCCGATAGTATTCCATTTGTCCCTACTCAGGTGGAGGTACAGATTATCACTCAGCAGCCGAAAATTGACGATGCTGAAATTGAGCGTGTAAAGGCTCAGCTTCGTGATTATACAGAACGTATCAATAAAGGGGAAACTTCATTTTCGGTATTGGCGCGTTTCTATTCGGAAGACCCTGGAACAGCGCGTAGAGGGGGTGAAGGCGGTTTTACTGGCCGTGGCGAGCTAGTACCTGAATTTGCTAATGTCGTGTTTAACTTAACAGATACCAAGAAAGTTTCAAAGGTGTTTGAGACAGAATTTGGTTTCCATATTGCGCAGTTGATTGAAAAACGTGGAGACCGTGTAAACTACCGTCACATTTTGATGCGTCCTAAGGTAGATGACAAGCAAATTAATGCAGCTTTGAGCCGTTTGGATTCCATAGCCAATGATATCAGAAAGAACAAATTCTCTTTTGATGAGGCTGCTACTTGGATTTCGCATGATAAGGATACCAAAAATAATCACGGGTTGTTGGCTAACCCTCAGAGCAGTACGTCTCGTTTTGAAATGCAGCAGTTGGCCGGAATGGTATCTCAGGAGGTTGCTAAAGTGGTGGAGGGCCTGCAGATTGGAGAAATCTCAAAGCCGTTTACTATGATTAACTCCAAGGGCAAGGAAGTATGTGCTATCGTTAAGCTGAAAAACAGAATCGAAGGACATAAAGCTACTATCACAGAAGACTATCAGCGTCTGAAGAGTATGGTGACTGCTACACGTAGCGAGGAAAAAATTCAGAAATGGATTTTGGAGAAGCAGAAAAGCATTTATGTACGTATCAATCCTAATTGGAGAAAATGTGATTTTAAATATCCGGGATGGATTAAAGAATAATCCCTAAACAGATATATGAAGGAAAAAAATATTCGAAATAATCATCACTACGGGCATAGGATACTCTTTATGAGTGTCTTATGCCTGTTCGTCTTTAGCCTGTTGCTACAAAAAACAGTATTGATGGCTCAGCAGCCTGCAATGAAGGCCGATACATTGAACACTCGTGTAGTTCCTAAGCGACAGCAACCTAAAAGTAAGGTCTATCTGTTGCATTCCGACTTGTTACGAAAGGATGCTCGTCATCCTGATGCACAGGTGGTAGTCGGAAATGTGATCTTTCGTCACGACAGTATCTATATGTATTGTGACAGTGCCTTTTATTATGACAAGAAAAGTTCGTTTGAGGCTTTTAGCAATGTGAAAATGAACCAGGGGGACACTCTGTTTCTTTATAGTGACCGTTTGTATTATGATGGTATTTCACAGATTGCAGAAGCTCGTATGAATGTGCGTATGGAAAATCAGAACACTACATTGCTGACAGATAGCTTGAACTATGACCGCGTATATAATTTGGGCTATTTCTTTGATGGAGGAACACTGATGGACAATGAGAACGTGCTTACTTCGGAATGGGGACAGTATAGCCCTGCTACCAAACAGTCGGTTTTCAATTATAATGTAAAATTGGAGAATCCTCAGTTTGTACTCACTTCCGATACTTTGCAGTATAACACGTTGACCAAGGTGGCAGATATTGTAGGTCCTTCAGATATATGGAGCGACGAGAACCATATCTATTCTGAGTTGGGAAGTTATAACACTTTGACTGGAAAGGCACACTTGCTGAATCGTTCAATATTGACTAATGGTGGCAAGAAATTGACAGGGGATACATTGATATACGATCGTAATGCCGGTATCGGTGAAGTGTTTTGTAATATGGTGATGAATGATACCGTAAATCGTAATATGATGACAGGTGAATACGGTTATTATAATGAAACACAGAAATATGCTTTTGCTACCGACAAAGCAGTAGCTGTTGATTATTCACAAGGAGACAGTTTGTTTTTGCATGCTGATACTTTGATGATGAAGACTCTTTATCTGAATACAGATTCTATGTACAGAGAACTTCGTGCATATCATAAGGTACGTTTCTATCGTACCGATTTGCAGGGAGTAGCAGATTCGTTGGTCTTTTCTTCAAAAGATAGTTGCTTGACTTTGTATAAAGACCCTATTCTGTGGAACAACAATCAGCAGTTGGTGGGAGAACGGGTGCATGTCTATATGAATGATAGTACGATAGACTGGGCGCATATTGTCAACCAAGCTCTTTCTGTAGAACAGGTAGATAGTACTATGTTCAATCAGGTGGCTGGGAAAGAGATGATGTCTTATTTCCGAAACGGTAAGATGCATAAAACGGAAGTAGTAGGTACAGTGCGTGTCGTTTATTATCCGATGGATTCTGATAGTACTTTGATTGGTATGAATGTTTCAGAAACAAGTAAATTGGAACTTTATCTGGAAAATCAGAAGTTGGATAAAATGGTGATGAGTCCGAAATCGAATGGTACATTATATCCGATGAATCAAATTCCGGCAGGTGCAGACCGTTTGCAGAATTTTGTTTGGTTCGACTATATCCGTCCGAAAAATAAGGAAGATATTTTTCATTGGAGAGGAAAGAAGATGGAAGACCAGCTAAAAAAGAATGTAAGAGGAACAATAGAATTGCCAAATGAACATTTGTTTGGCGGAAAGGAGAAATAATATATGGGAATGTTTACAATGAGAAAGCCGCGTGCGTTTCATCACGAGTATATTTATGTGGACGAGCGTAAGGAGAAACTTCAAAAAATGGAAGAATCGGCAAAACGTGACTTAGGGATGTTGCCTCCTAAAGAGTTCTCATCTGAAGACATCAGAGGTAAATTCGTAGAGGGGACTACTTATCTGAAGCGCCGAAAGGAAAGCGGAAGTAAGCCTTTGAGTTATGCTACTATATTTATAGCAATAGCCATTTTGTGTTATATTCTCCATTATCTGATAACTGGAGAGTTTACTCTTTAATAAACCTATTCTAAGAAATAAAGTATGAGCGATGTAATCCGTTTGTTGCCCGATTCCGTAGCCAATCAAATTGCGGCGGGCGAGGTGATACAGCGTCCGGCATCGGTCGTGAAGGAACTGGTTGAAAATGCGATTGATGCAGGTGCTACACATGTAGATGTTTCGGTGATTGATGCCGGAAAGACCTGTATACAGGTAATTGATAATGGGAAGGGGATGTCGGAAACCGACGCTCGCCTAGCTTTTGAGCGGCATGCGACCTCAAAGATTCGCCAGGCTGCCGATTTGTTTGCTCTGCAGACAATGGGCTTTCGTGGAGAGGCTTTAGCATCTATTGCCGCAGTTGCTCAGGTTGAGTTGCGTACTTGCCAGAAAGATGCTCAAATAGGTACTCAACTGACGATTTCTGGATCTAAAGTAGAAAGACAAGAGGCTATTGCCTGTGCTCAAGGTAGTAATTTCTGCGTGAAGAACCTCTTTTTCAATGTTCCTGCCCGAAGAAAGTTTTTGAAGTCTAACCAAACAGAACTGAGTAATATATTGTCTGAGTTTGAGCGCATTGCTTTGGTCAACCCTAATGTATCGTTTACTTTGCATCATAATGAATCGGAAATGTTGAATCTTCCGGCAATACAGTTGAGGCAACGTATTATGGGGGTGTTTGGAAAGAAGTTGAATCAAGATTTGTTGTCGCTGGATATTGAGACTACCATGGTCAAGATTTCTGGCTTTATTGGTAAACCAGAGGCTGCTCGCAAGAAAGGGGCTCGTCAGTTTTTCTTTGTCAACGGGCGATATATGCGTCATCCTTATTTCCATAAGGCTGTAATGGATGCTTATGAGAAATTGGTGCCAGTAGGTGAGCAGGTGTCTTATTTTATCTATTTTGAAATTGATCCTGCCAATATTGACGTGAACATCCATCCAACGAAGACAGAAATCAAGTTTGAAAATGAACAGGCTATCTGGCAGATACTTTCTGCTTCGGTAAAGGAAACACTGGGGCGTTTTAACGCAGTGCCTTCTATCGATTTTGATACAGAAGGAAAACCGGATATTCCAGCTTTCGACACTTTGCCTTATGATGGTGTGCAGCCGCCTGCTACTTCTTTTGATCCGTCGTACAACCCGTTTAACATATCGTCGGCGCCTCCAGCTTCTTATTCTCCTTCGTCTGCTTCTGGAAGAAAGACTACCGAATGGGAACCTTTGTTTCAGGGACTTGACAAGAAAGAACAGATGTCATGGGAGAATGAGCCGCAAACTTTTACAGAAGATGAATGGGAACTTCCTGAAGAGCCGGTTGCACCTTCCTTGCCGTACGGGGAAGGGGAAGAAGATGTGGTGGAGAAATCTACTCAGCATTATCAGTATAAGGGAAGCTATATTTTTACATCTGTGAAATCGGGGTTGATGATTATCAATCAACACCGTGCTCATGTACGTATTTTATATGATCAGTACATGGAGCAGATATCAAGTCATAAGCATGTGTCTCAGCGCTTGCTGTTCCCTGATTTGGTTCATTTCTCTCCAGCAGAGATTCCTGTCCTTGAAAGTATTATGGACGACTTGCAGGCTTTAGGGTTTGACCTGAGTAGTTTGGGTGGTGGTTCTTATTCTATTAATGGAGTGCCTGCCGGCATTGATGGGTTGAATCCGGAAAAATTAGTGACTGGCATGGTGCAGACCGCCATTGAAAAGGGGGGTAAGGTAAAAGAAGAAATACAAAGCATGTTGGCTTTGTCGCTGGCAAAAGCAGCCGCCATAGTAACTGGTCAAGTGTTGAGTAATGAAGAGATGAACAATTTGGTAGACGGGCTCTTTGCTGTTGCTACTCCTAATTATACTCCTGATGGAAAGACTGTTCTTTCCTTGTTGAAAGAAGAAGATTTGGAGAAATTGTTTAAATAGTAGGTGTTATTCTTTTTATGAATGTTACAGATTATTGAAACGTAATATATTGTGCTTCTGTTGAATGGTGAGTTATTAACAAGTCTGTTTTACTTGTTAATAACTCACCATTCTTATTTAAAGTCAGCATAAGCCCAGCAGACGTAGTATGGTGGGAGTAAGTAGGGCAGTAAGGATGCCGTTGAGGGTAAGTCCCAAACTGGCGTATGCTCCATATTTACCGCTCACTTCCATTGCTCTGGATGTTCCTACGGCATGAGTGGCTGTACCCATGGAAAGACCTTGGGCAATGGGACTTCCCACGCGACCTACTTGCAGAATCTTGAATCCGCAGATAGCTCCAAAGAGTCCTACTACAATAACTACAGCTGCTGTTAGTGAAGGGATACCTCCCGATGCACTCGATACTTCCATTGCGATAGGGGTTGTCACTGACTTGGGGGCCAGTGAGATTATCACTTCTGGCGGAGCACCTAGCAATTTGGCGATAAGCACTACAGATACCAGTCCGACCAGGCAACCGCTTAATTGTGAAACGAGAATGGGCATCAGTTGTTTTTTTATCATTTTTAGCTGCAAGTATAACGGTACCCCTAGTGCGACGACAGCAGGTTTTAGCCAGAATTCTATGAGTTTGCCTGATTCGTGATATTTTTCGTAGGAAATGCCAGAGGCTTTAAGGAAACAAATCAATAAGGCGATGGCGATGAGGATAGGATTGAGGATTACCCATCCGGTTTTCTTCTGCAGCAACTTTGCCAGGAAGAAAAAGCCGAAAGTAACGGCTAGCAAGAAAAAGTCATTTTCTAAAAAATCCATATTTGCGAACAATTTGATGTACCCAGCCTGTAACTACCAATACAAGTACAGTGCTGACGAATGTAGCGATGGCGATAGGCCAAAATTCAGCGGCGATAATGTCGAAGTAGAGCATGAGTGCCACTCCGGAGGGAACGAAGAAGAATCCTAAGTTGGCTACCAGAAAATCGGTGAGCCCTTGCACCCAGCAAAGTTTAATCCAACCCATATGAAGGAAAAAAGTGAGCAAAAGCATTCCTATGATGCTTGAGGGAAGTTGGATTCCGGTGAGGTAAACCACTAGTTCCCCCAAGGCCAGACATCCAAACAGGATAGTACATTGACGTATCATATCTATTGAATATTTATCTTGAAAACGGCTGCAAAATTATAGAATAGCTTGGCATGTAGAATGAAAATGATTTGATTTTATGGTTTGGAACTGGATATTGTGTTTTTTTAGAGTCTTTAGACTAAAAAAAACAAGATTTTGCAAACTAGATATTACAAAAATACGTATTTTTGCATCGTGAATTTAAAGTTCAGTTAACGGACACACGTAGACGGGAACAATATTTTATAATATACAATATCAATCATGGATTTAATCAATCAAATCGTTGAACGCGCTAAAGCAAAT
Source organism: Phocaeicola sp. (assembly GCA_029257865.1). Lineage (GTDB taxonomy): Bacteria > Bacteroidota > Bacteroidia > Bacteroidales > Bacteroidaceae > Phocaeicola. Next base: position 17,851 of record JARIAN010000010.1, on the reverse strand, counting down.
AAGCAGCGCATCGTACTTCCAGAAGGTACAGAAGAACGTACTTTGAAAGCAGCTAATCAGGTTCTGACAGATGGTGTGGCAGACTTGATTCTTTTAGGTAACCCTGACAAGATTAATGGACTTGCAAAGGAATGGGGACTTGGAAATATCGGCAAAGCTACTATTATTGATCCGGAAAATCACCCTAAGAAAGAAGAATATGCACAGTTGCTATGCGAACTTCGCAAGAAAAAGGGTATGACCATAGAAGAAGCTCGTAAATTGGTGGTTAATCCACTTTTCTTGGGCTGTTTGATTATCAAGTCGGGTGATGCTGACGGACAGTTGGCTGGTGCTCAGAATACTACAGGTGACGTGCTTCGCCCTGCTTTGCAGATTATCAAGACTGCTCCTGGAATTACTTGCGTATCGGGCGCTATGTTGTTGTTGACTCATGCTCCTGAGTGCGGAAGCAACGGCGTATTGGTAATGGGTGACGTTGCTGTTACTCCTGTTCCAGACGCTAGTCAGTTGGCTCAGATTGCTGTATGTACTGCACAGACTGCACAGGCTGTAGCAGGACTTGACCCTCGTGTGGCTATGTTGAGCTTCTCTTCTAAGGGTTCTGCTAAGCATGAAGTGGTAGATAAAGTGGTTGAGGCTTTGAAGATTGCTAAGGAATTGGCTCCTGACTTGAAGATTGATGGTGAATTGCAGGCCGACGCTGCTTTGGTAGAAAAAATAGGTCAGAGCAAAGCTCCGGGTTCTGAAATCGCCGGTAAAGCTAATGTATTGGTTGTTCCTTCACTCGAAGTTGGTAACATCTCTTATAAACTGGTAGAACGTTTGGGTCACGCTACCGCTGTTGGTCCTATCTTGCAGGGTATTGCTCGTCCGGTTAACGACTTGTCTCGTGGATGTTCTATCGATGACATCTATAAGATGGTTGCTATTACTGCTAATCAGGCTATTGCTGCGAAAGCTCAGTAAACCAATAACTTTTTACTAATTTTAAAATAATATCCTATCAATATGAAAGTATTAGTACTTAACTGCGGAAGTTCATCTATCAAGTATAAATTGTTTGAAATGTCTACAAAGGAAGTGCTTGCACAGGGTGGACTTGAAAAAATCAACCTACCGGGCTCTTTCTTGAAAATCACTTTGCCTAATGGTGAAAAGAAAATTTTGGAAAGAGACATTAAAGAACATACAGAAGGTGTACAGTTCATTTTTGAAACTTTGACTCATCCTGAATATGGTGCAGTAAAAGATTTGCATGAAATCAATGCGGTAGGTCATCGTGTTCTTCATGGCGGAACAAAATTCAGTGGTTCTGTACTGATTGACGATGCAGTGATTGCTGCTGTAGAAGAATGCTGCGACTTAGGTCCTCTTCATAACCCTGCTAACTTGAAGGGTATTTATGCTGTGCAGAAGTTGCTTCCTAAAGTTCCTCAGGTTGCTGTATTCGATACTGCATTCCACCAGACTATGCCGGAACATGCTTACTTGTATCCTATTCCTTACGAATATTACGAAAAGTACGGTATCCGCCGTTATGGTTTCCATGGAACATCTCACCGTTATGTTTCAAAGCGTGTATGCGAATATTTGAACATTCCTGCCGAAGGTTCTAAAATCATTACTTGCCACATTGGAAACGGTGGTTCTATCGCTGCTGTAAAAGATGGTAAGTGTATTGATACTACTATGGGGCTTACTCCATTGGAAGGTTTGATGATGGGTACTCGTTGTGGTGATATTGATGGAGGTGCTATCCTTTATATGATGAAGAAAGAAGGATTGACTCCTGACCAGATGTCTGACCTCTTGAATAAGAAGAGTGGTGTGCTGGGTATCTTCAAGCGTTCTAGCGATATGCGTGAGCTGGAAGATGCTGTAGCCAATAAGGAAGATATCGCTATCCGTACAGAAAACATGTACTTCTATCGCATCACTAAGTATATTGGTGCTTATGCTGCTGCAATGGGGGGGGTCGATGTAATCCTCTTTACTGGTGGCGTTGGTGAAAACCAGGCTACTGCACGTGCCGGTGTTTGCAAGACTTTGGGTTTCTTGGGCGTGAAGATTGACGATGAAAAGAACAAGGTTCGTAGTAAAGAAGCTATCATTTCTGCAGATGATTCTAAGGTGAAAGTAGTGGTTATTCCTACTGATGAGGAATTGATGATTGCTACAGATACTATGGATATTCTTTCTAACAAGTAATTAAATGGTATTTATGTCCGGATGCTTGGATAGCGGATGGATGACCATATAGGGAAAGCGGATTTTCTGAATGGAAAATCCGCTTTCTTTTTAACATGCAGGCTGGGGCTTCTTTTTATAGATTTAGGACAAGTTATTGGTAAGATTCTAGAAGTCTTTTTATCTTTGCGTTGTAAGGCATTTGTTTGTCGGATTTTTATGATGAAAATCGTCTAAAAACAAGATATATAATGAAGAAGAAAATTGTAACCTTTGGTGAAATCATGCTTCGACTTACTACTCCGGATAACCTCCGTATGCAGCAAAGCCGTGAGTTTTTAGTTAATTATGGTGGTAGTGAGGCTAATGTGGCTATCTCTATCGCTAATTTTGGAGGGGAAGTGGAGTATATAACCCGATTGCCGGATAATGCTTTGGGTGAAACTTGTGTTTCCGAACTTCGTTCGCATAACATCGGTACCAAGCATATCCTTACAGGAGGGAAGCGTCTGGGTACTTATTATATGGAGAAGGCTGCTGCCATGCGTAACTCGAAAGTGATTTATGACCGTGAGGGTTCTGCTTTTTCCGACTTGAAGCCTGGAATGATTGACTGGAAAGAAATTTTCAAGGATGCTGCTATCTTTCATTGGTCGGGTATTGACGCGGCCTTGACTCCGGGGCTGGCTGCTGTATGTAAGGAAGCCATTGATACGGCGCGAGAAATGGGACTCCTTGTTTCGTATGATATCAATTACCGCAAGAACTTGTGGAACTATGGAAAGACTGCTCAGGAAGTGATGCGTCCGTTGATGACTGCCAGCGATATCATGTTTGGCAGTGAGGGCGAATATGCAATGCTTACTGGTATTCCTGCTCCGGGATTTAAGGCGAAAACAATTTCTGAAGGTTATGATTTGGCGGCTTATGAGGAGTTCTGCTGTGCCATCAGTGCGCAGGTACCCGACTGCAAGCATATTTATATTGCGTTGCGCAATGTGATGAGCTCAGAACATCATACCTTTGCCGGACTGCTTTATTCCAATGGGACCATGAAGCATACCCGTGTGTTTGACATTGACAATGTAGTGGATTGCGTAGGAGTAGGCGACGCTTTTTGTGGGGCTTTGCTGTATGCACATTTTGCATTTGAAGATGAGCAGAAGCGTGTAGACTTTTCTACTGCGGCTTCTGTTTTGAAGAATACGATTGCCGGAGACTATAATATTGTCAAGGTGAACGAAGTGGAAGGGCTGTTGGCAAAGGATGAAAACGGTGAAGTGGCCCGATAAGTAGGGATATGGCTCGGTGTGGAGTCTGGCATATATAAGGAAAGGCATATAAAACCATGCAGTTTTATATGCCTTTCTTTATGTTGGGTATTGCTATTCGTTGATGGTATCTCCTTCTATGTATTGTTCGAGAAACATGTTTTCTCCATCAAATACGGCGTAGGAGAATTCGGAAATCCAGTCTCCAAGAATCATCATTCGTGCGGTTCGGCTCAACATCAGGTCGAGCAGGATATGCCGGTGTCCGAAAATGAAGTAGTTGATATCCGGGTGTCCTTTCAGATAGTCTTTGGAGAACAATACCAGCGGCTCTTTATCTTCTCCCATATATTCCGGCTCCTTTCCGTCCTTGCGTTTCAGGCGGCTGTGTTTGGCCCATTCCAGTCCGAAGTCTATGCTCCATCGTGGATGCAGCATAGAAAACAGCCGTTGCAGGGTGACGCTGTGGAAAGCGGCACGTAGGAACTTGAACTTACGGTCATTGTCACCCAGACCGTCGCCGTGAGCCAGGAAAAACTCTTTGCCGTAGATTTCGCAGGTCATTGACTCCCGATGGATGGTTACTCCGCATTCTTTTTCCAGATAGTCGCCACACCAGATGTCGTGGTTTCCAATGAAAAAATGTACTTCTACCCCCATATCGGTAAGTTCGGAAATCTTTCCCAAAAAGCGGGTGTACCCTTTAGGTACCACCATCTTGAATTCATACCAGAAATCGAACATGTCTCCTAGCAGGTAGATAGCTGCAGCTTGATGCTTGATGCTATCTAGAAAGTTGACCAGTCTTCTTTCTTGGGTCCTTCCATGTGCTATTGCTCTGGAGCCCAGGTGCGCATCAGAGAGAAAATATACATTTTTCATTGCTTCCATAAGGCGAGTTGTTTTTGGTTTAGAGGAAACCCAGTTCCAGTTTTGCTTCTTCTGTCATCATGTCCTTGTCCCATTCCGGTTCAAAGACCAGGTTGATCTGTGCGGAGGTGATACCTTCTACCGACTCGATTTTCTGGCGGATATCTTCCATGATGAAATCGGCTGCCGGACAGTTGGGGGCGGTCAAGGTCATGTCAATGATTGCTTCTCCATCATCTTGCAGGTCAATTTTGTAGATAAGTCCAAGGTCGTACACGTTGACCGGGATTTCCGGGTCGTATACAGTTTTCAGCATTTCTACTATCTTTTCTTCTATGTGTAATTTTGTTTCGGTATCCATAAGTTTTTATACTTGTTTTTTGTTGAGTTGATAGCTGCAAATGTAATAAAAAAATGGAACACCCGAAAGCGGTTTCAGATTCTTCCTTCGTCGGCATAGCTGTAGTAGTTTCCGTCGGTAATCACTACATGGTCTAGCAAGCGGATGTTGAGCAGTTTGGCTGCCTGTTGGAGGGTTTCTGTCAGCCGGTCGTCTTCCTTGCTGGGGCGGATGTTTCCTGAGGGGTGGTTATGGCATAAAATCAAGGCGACGGCTCTTTTCAGCAATGCTTCACGCAAGATGCACCGGATGTCTACCTGGGTGGAGGCTAGCCCTCCTTGTCCTATTTTTACTTTGTCGATTACTTTAGAGGCTTGGTTGAGCAGGAGTACCCAGCATTCTTCTATGGGGAGGTCGCACATCAGTGGATAGAGTAGCTGGTAAACATCTTGTGCGCTGCGGATCTGTGTACGTTCTCCGGGGCCTTCTTCTTTTCTTCGTCTGCCCAGTTCGGAGGCTGCCAGTAGGGTGACAGCTTTGGCGGTACCTATCCCTTTGAACTTGCAGAGTTCTTCAATGCTGGTTTTCCCCAGTTCGTTGAGGCTGTTGTGGCAGTTGTTAAGAACCTTTCTCATCAGTTCTACTGCCGATTCGTTTTTGCTTCCAGAGCCGATGAGGATGGCCAGCAGTTCTGCGTTGCTGAGTGCCGAGGGGCCTTGCATCATCATTTTTTCTCTCGGGCGGTCTTCCTCCGCCCATTGGGTGATGGTCAGTTTCTGTTCATTCATGTATTATTCGTAAAAGTTCTTCTCGAAGGCAGAGAAGGCTTGCTTTCCCAATACACATCGTTTCCACCATGCAGCCAGGAAGCCGCTTCCGTAGCCTGTTAACTGTATAAACGCAGCCATTACGGAAATTATACCTATCAGTGGGCTTTTATTTGCAATGGAAGAGTCAATAAAGATGACTCCGGCAAAGATTCCAAGCAAGGCTAGGCTCCACGGGCAGATGAGTGAAGCGAGCAGGACAAGCACGACTCCCAAGGTGAAGATGGCTGGGAGCAGGTGCACCAGTTTCAGTGATTCCGGGTATTTCTTGTAAAGGTTGATGCGGGCTATTCCGGAGTTGTGTACTTGCTTGAAGAATTTTTTCAGGTCGGTCCGTCGTTTGTGCCATACCCATGCTTCGGGAAACAGGCGGCAGGCATATCCTCCTTTGAAGATGCGTATGCTGAAGTCAATATCTTCTCCGAAGCGCATTTTGGAGAAACCTCCGAGCGTATGATATACCTCAGCACGTATGCCCATGTTGAAACTGCGTGGATAGAACTTGTCCATTTTCTTTTTTCCTCCTCTGATACCTCCGGTAGTGAAGAAAGAGGTCATGGCATAGTTGATGGCTTTCTGTGTGTGAGTGAAAGAACTGTGCGCGCGGTCGGGGCCTCCAAATGCGTCTGCAGGTTTTCGGGCCAGCTCTTTTTCTATTTCATTCAAATATCCCGGCGGCAGCACGCAGTCGGAGTCAAGGATGATGAGATATTCTCCTTTGGCACGTTCGGCACCGTAGTTGCGTGTTTGTCCGGGGCCTGAGTTGGGCTTGTCGTAATAGTGTATGTTCAGCTGGTCTTCATATTTTTTTACTATTTCCCTGCAAGGGATGGCAGAGCCGTCTTCTACAACAATTACTTCAAAGTCTTTCAAAGTCTGTAAGGTAAGACTTTCCAGCAGTTCGTCGGCTTCGTCTGGACGATTGTATACGGGTATGATAATGGAATAGCGCATAAGTGATGTAATCTTGATATTCAGCACGAAAGTACAAATATTTTGTGTAAAAAGCAGTGTTTTGTGGCGAAACCGTAGATGGAAGCGACAGGCCTTTCTTCTCACTGTTGTTGTATGGCTAGAGCGAGGAGGTCTTTTTGAAAAATCCTGCATTGTCATCTTGTGAGGGGTTGACGGATTTATCTTGCCAAAATGATTATGAAATCGGTTTTTCTATAAATCGACGAATTTTTAGAATTCCTCATCTAGAATGCCGAAATGAATCTTTATGCTAGATTTATTCGATAAAAGTAGGTTGTATGCATAAACTTGCTAAAATCGTCTAATCAATTTTCCTCAATCTTCTAGTTATTTTTCTCAAAATATTTAGATGTTTTGCCAAAAATGCTTAGAAGATTCCCCAAAAATGTCCGTATGATTTGGCTCTCATGTTAAAAAGAAGGAGAAAAATCACTTTAAAGACTCTGTAAGATCAAATGTTTTGGAAGAGTTTTTTCGGTATATATTGTTGATAGATAGTAATATATGTTAGAATTGACGCGCTGGCAATGCGAAATTTTCAGTCACGGCATATGGTCTGTCTGTATTTTCGATTCTCGCCATTAGAAAAATACATTTTGACACATTGCTTTTTGCGGACAAGTTGGTTTTGGCAGATGATGGATGAGGTTAAGGTAAGGAAACAAAAAAGGCATGAAATCATCCGATGTATTTCATGCCTTTTTTATGAAGTCAAGTTAGAACTTATGCTTTTACACGACCTACATAAGAACCGTCACGAGTATCAACTTCGATGATTTCGTCCTGATTGATGAACAAAGGAACACGTACAGTTGCACCAGTTTCTACAGTAGCTGGTTTAGTAGCGTTTGTAGCAGTATCACCTTTCAATCCCGGTTCAGTGTAAGTGATTTTCAACTGAACTTTAACAGGGAGTTCTGCGAAAAGGATAGTTTCAGTAGAAGCGTCAGATACTACTTCGATAACCATTTCTTCTTTCAAGAAGTCAACGCCTTCAATCAAGTCATGAGCGATAGGAATCTGTTCGAAAGTTTCCTGGTTCATGAAGATATAGTCTTCTCCTTCTTTATAAAGGAACTGATAAGGACGACGTTCTACACGTACATCTTCCAGCTTTTCACCGATGTTGAAACGACGTTCCAAAACGTATCCGTCTACTACGTCTTTCAGTTTAGTACGCATAAAAGTGTTACCTTTTCCTGGTTTTACATGCAGGAAATCGATGCAGAAGTACAATTTACCATCCAGGCGGATAGCTGTACCAATCTTAATGTCTTGAGCATTAATCATAACTATTCTTTTAATTTATTGTGTATTTGTTGATTTGAATCTCCGTAATTCTACTGCAAAAGTAATCTAAATCATGAAAAAACACAAAAGATTTGTCTAAAAATGACTTAGCTCTTGGTTTATTTAAAAAAAGTCACTAATTTTGCAACCCGAACTTTGGAATAATAACATAAATAGTATATACGAAAATGAAAAGAACTTACCAACCTTCTAACAGAAAGAGAAGAAACAAACACGGTTTCCGTGAGAGAATGGCTACCGCTAATGGTCGTCGAGTATTGGCTGCACGTCGCGCTAAAGGTCGTAAAAAATTGACTGTATCTGATGAGTATAACGGCGTAAAAGCTTAATGCTTAAAGCATACATTATTTAAAATTACAAAAGAAGGATATGAACAATGGGGCATATCCTTTTTTTATGTCCGTGGACCAAGGTTTTCGGGTAGAAGAAATCCCCTGCTCCAAAATTCTCGTGAGGTTTTTGGGCAGGGGATTGGTATGTTTTAGGATGCCTTCAGGATTTGTTTACAGGATATACTGGGCAATTTCTTCCGGAGCAACGAGATGTTGTTCTCCGCTTTCCATATTTTTCAGCATTACTTTTCCCTCGTTCATCTCGTTTTCGCCTACGATGGCAACAAACGGAATCTGCTTGTTGTTGGCATAGCTCATCTGCTTTTTCATTTTGGCAGTGTCTGGATATAGCTCGGTGCGGATGCCTGCAGCGCGCACTTTCGACAAGATAGGCAGGATATAGTTGGTTTCCTTTTCTCCAAAGTTGACAAATAGCAGTTGGGTGGCATTGGTTGCTTCTTTTGGATACAAGTCGAGTTGGTTCAGTACGTCGTAGATACGGTCGGCACCGAATGAGATACCTACTCCCGACATGCCGTCCATTCCGAAGACTCCGGTCAGGTTGTCATATCGTCCGCCTCCGCTGATGCTTCCAATCTGTACATCGAGAGCTTTCACTTCAAAGATAGCTCCTGTGTAGTAGTTCAGTCCGCGGGCGAGTGTCAGGTCAAGTTCTACATCCGATTCTACTCCAAGTTGTGTTACGGTGTTCAATATGAATTCGCTTTCTTCCACACCTTTGATTCCGGTTTCGCTCTCGGCAAGAATCTCTTTCAGCTGTGCCAGTTTCTCTTCGTTGCTTCCGCTCAGCAGGATGATAGGCTGCAGCTTGTCGATGGCTTCCTGTGGAATGCCTTTTGAAGCCAGTTCTGCGTTGACATTGTCCAGTCCAATCTTGTCGAGTTTGTCGATAGCGACAGTGATGTCGATAATCTTGTCGGCTTCACCGATAATTTCAGCAATTCCGGTCAGAATCTTGCGGTTGTTGATTTTGATAGAAATGCGGATGCCGAACTGACGGAATACCGTGTCAATCATCTGTACCAGTTCTACTTCGTTGAGCAATGAATTACTTCCCACCACATCAGCGTCGCACTGGTAGAATTCGCGGTAGCGGCCTTTCTGAGGGCGGTCGGCTCTCCATACCGGCTGTATCTGGAAACGCTTGAATGGGAAACTGATTTCGTCGCGGTGCATTACAACGTAGCGTGCAAATGGTACGGTAAGGTCGTAGCGCAATCCTTTTTCGCAGAATTTGCTTGCCAGTTTGGCGGCGTTTCTGCTCAGAAGTTCCTCATCGGTTAGTCCGGAGAAATAGTCGCCTGAGTTCTGAATCTTGAACAGCAGTTTATCGCCTTCCTCTCCATATTTTCCCATCAGGGTCGAAAGGTTCTCCATGGATGGAGTTTCAATCTGCTGGAAACCGTATAGATGGAAAACATTGCGAATCGTGTTGAATATATAGTTTCGTTTCGCCATTTCTACAGGCGAAAAGTCTCTTGTTCCTTTAGGAATACCTGGTTTTGTTGCCATAAGATAGTGTTTTATAATTAATTGTTGCAAATTTACATCAAAAATCCGAATAAAAAAACCAGCAGCTTTAAAGTAAGCTGCTGGCAATTTATTTTCTGTAAGCCGCGGACAAGTTAGTCGCGGCGGTTGTTTAATATCATAATATAGTAAATGAGTGTGGCGAGTGAACTCAAGGCGGCCACCACATAAGTATATGCGGCCGATTTCAAGGCATCTTGTGCCTGGTTATGGTTGTAGGCATTGGTGATGCCTGCGCTCTTGAGCCAAACCAGTGCTCTGCGGCTGGCGTCTATCTCAACAGGAAGGGTGACGAAACTGAACAGGGTGGTCATAGCAAACAGGCAGATTCCGATGAGGAGCAGTTGTGGGAAACTGTTGACCATGAAGATTCCCGCCAAGATGACCCATGATACGATGCTGGAAGAGAACTGTACGACCGGGACCAGTGCCGAGCGCATTTGCAAGGGGGCATATGCACGGGCATGCTGGATGGCGTGTCCACATTCGTGGGCTGCTACAGCTGCTGCAGCCACACTGCACGAAGCGTAGACATCGTCGCTGAGGTTGACTGTCTTGTTGGTCGGGTTATAGTGGTCGGTGAGCATACCCGGTGTGCTGGTTACTCTGACATCGTAGATACCATTGTCGCGCAGCATTTTTTCGGCTACGTCTCTTCCTGTCATGCCGTTTTGAAGAGGCATTTGGGAGTATCGTTCAAATTTGTTTTTCAGGTTGGCTTGCACAAGATAGCTGAGAATGGCAATGCCGATAAATAAAATCCAGTACATATTCTTTTTCTAGTTAATAATGATATTTCTTAAAATACAAAAACTTTGCCAAAATAGAAAAAAAAGGAGAGAATGTCAGAGTTATGCTGGGCTTTTTATGATTATTAACTAGAATTGTTGTTTTTGGACATACGAGGTTTCTTTGGGTGTGTCTTGCCAGGCAAGTGGCGGTGGAGGAGAAAGAGAGAGGCGGATGATTTGTCATGTAATTGGATATTGTTCAGACCATTCGTTGTAAAATACTTGAAAAATAGTTAATTGCGTATGGTTATCTCATATAAAAAGGTTATATTTGGGACACTTTTGCAAAAAAACAAAATTGACGCAAAAAACAACTAAGTGGTTTTGTAATTAATTACCGATGCCAACACCTAAAATATAAGTGAGATTATAATGTTTTTATATGTTATGTTGTAGGTGCTGGCTGAAAAATAGATAAAGACAAAAAATGATTTTCAAACGTATTAGAACGGTAGCTCTGGCTGCGATGGCATTGGTCAGCATAAGTGTATCCGGACAGGATTTGCTGGCACGCCAGGCTCCTATTGACCGCAAGTTGAAGGCGGTAGACTCGTTGGCGTTGATTCGCCAGATTAAAGCAGAACAGGCAGTTTATCCTGCTTATAGTCTATATCCTAATTGGAGCAATGAGCGTGTACACGCTTATGGCGAAACCGTTCAGATTCCTGATAGTTTCCGTATTGATTTGACTAATTTCTGTATGCCTACCACGCATACTAAAATCACATCCAAGTGTGGTCCTCGTTGGAGAAGAATGCACAATGGGCTGGATATCAAGGTGTATATCGGCGATACAATACGTGCTGCATTTGACGGACGCATCCGCATGGTAAAGTATGAAAGACGTGGTTATGGCAAGTATGTGGTGATTCGTCACGACAATGGGCTGGAAACTATTTACGGGCACTTGTCAAAGCAGATTGTCAAGGAAGATGAGTACGTAAAGGCTGGTGACCCTATTGGTTTGGGTGGAAATACCGGACGTTCAACTGGTTCTCATTTGCATTTCGAAACAAGATTCTTGGGTGAAGTGATTAATCCGGAGTTTATGTTCAACTTCCCTTTGCAGGATGTAGTGGCAGATAGCTATCTTTTTATTCGTGGAGCTAATATGAATACTTATCAGCGTAACCGTGCACTTGTAGCCGTGAAGGATGGTAAATCGGGAGCGGCAGAAGCAGTGAAAGTAGCTATCCGATACCATAAGGTGCGTTCGGGAGATACGTTGGGGCGCATTGCAGCTAAGTATCGTCTGTCGGTCGATCATCTGTGTCGAATCAATGGTATCAGGAAGACTTCTACGTTGCGTATCGGTCAGGTGTTGAAGTGTTCGTGACAGGCGGAAGTTATTGATTTCTAGATGATAATCAAAAGAAAATAACTAGATAGAAGGATTAAAGTATGGTTTCTTGCATGAAGCGGTACTTTAATCCTTTTGTTTTTGATGGCGCGCGAAACTTGGTGCATTTTTTTGTTTGGTTCTTTTAAAAACACTAACTTTGTCACGCTTAATCAGCAATTTTATATATGAAGGAAACAAAACAACAGTTTGAGCATGTCATCGCGTTGTGTCGTGACTTGTTTGTCAAGAAATTACATGATTATGGGGCTGCATGGCGTATCATGCGTCCGTCTTCTGTGACTGACCAGATATTTATTAAGGCAAACCGTATTCGGAGTATTGAAACGAAAGGGGTGGCTTTGGTGGATGAAGGTGTCCGCTCGGAGTTTATCGCTATCGTGAATTACGGAATCATCGGTCTTATCCAGTTGGAAAAGGGTTATGCTGAAACAGACGATTTGAGTGTAGATGAAGTGATGGCGTTGTATGACCGTTATGCTCAAAGTGCGTTGGAGCTGATGCTGGCCAAGAACCATGACTATGATGAGGCATGGAGAAGCATGCGCATTACTTCTTATACCGACCTGATATTGATGAAGATATACCGCACCAAGCAGATAGAGTTGCTGAGTGGGGCTACTTTGGTATCGGAAGGTGTAGATGCCAATTATATGGATATGATAAACTATTCGGTGTTTGGATTGATAAAGCTGGAATTTGGAGAGTAAGAAGATACATATAGCAATAGTAGTATGGGTGAATATCTGCCGCTTTTTCTTGGCGGGGGTATTTGTTTTCTCGGGATTTGTCAAGGCAAATGACCCTCTGGGTACTGTATATAAGATTCAAGACTACCTTGAGGCCTGGGGGCTGATGGCTTATACTCCTTTTGCAGTTCCTTATCTGATGGCCATGTGTCTAGGGATTTTGGAATTTGCTCTCGGATTTTATCTGTTTTTCGGTATACACCGGCGGGTGGCTCCATCTCTTGTGCTGGCTTTGATGTCGTTTATGACCCCACTTACCTTATGGCTTGCCATTGCCAATCCGATATCCGACTGTGGATGCTTTGGTGATGTGCTTGTCTTGTCAAACTGGGAGACTTTTTTGAAGAATGTGGTCTTGCTGGTTATGGCTGTTTCATTGTATAGATGGCGAAAAACACTTATCGTGAAACTGGTGACGCATAAAGTGGATTGGCTGGTGGCCCTGTATGGGATAGTTTTCGTAATCTTCTATACCATTTATTCTATTAAGGAGTTGCCGGTCTTTGATTTCCGACCTTATTATATAGGTGCCGATATCCGTGCAGGCATGGAGATACCCGAAGGAAAGAACCCCACTGTATATGAAACGACTTTTATCTATTCGAAAGAAGGGGTAGAGAAAGAGTTTACAATTGATAATTTCCCCACAGATTCTACTTGGACATTTGTCGATTCGCGGACGAAGGTGAAAGAAAAGGGATATGAGCCTCCGGTGCAGAACTTTTCCATTATGTCGTATGAGGATGGTTCCGACCTTACAGATGAAATTCTGGATGATAAAGGATATACTTTCCTGTTGGTCGCACCTTATCTTTCGGAAGCAGACGAGAGTGGGATGGATTTGATAAACGAAGTTTTCGACTACAGCATGGAGCATGGCTATCGGTTCCTTTGCCTGACTTCTTCTTCCGACGAGAGTATTGCGGCCTGGCAGGAAGATACCGGTGCGGAATATCCTTTTGCTTTGGCAGATGACATCACTCTAAAGACGATGGTTCGGTCGAATCCGGGCTTGATGCTCCTGAAAGAGGGAGTTATCTTGAACAAGTGGAGCTCAGAGAATATTCCCGATGAGTATCAACTCTATGACTCATTAGACAAGATTCCGTTAGGAAAGTTGGAGGTGAAGTCGGTGGCACATAAGTTGCTGGGGTTGACAATATGGTTTGTAGCCCCGCTGTTCCTGTTGAGTATGGCTGATTTGCTTTGGCTGAAATGGCGTAGCCGAAAGCAAGAAAAGACAAAAGAAGATATATAATATTGGATATATTAACCCTTTAAAATTAAACAAAATGAGAAAAAACATTGTAGCAGGTAACTGGAAAATGAACAAGAACCTGCAGGAAGGTATCGCTTTGGCAAAAGAATTGAATGAAGCATTGGTTGCAGACAAACCAAACTGTGGTGTAATCATCTGTACTCCATTCATCCACTTGGCTTCTGTAACTCCATTGGTAGACAGCGCTGTGATTGGTGTAGGTGCTGAAAACTGTGCAGACAAAGTATCTGGTGCTTTCACTGGTGAAGTTTCTGCAGAAATGGTAGCTTCTACTGGTGCTCAGTATGTAATCTTGGGTCACTCTGAACGCCGTGCTTACTATCACGAAACAGTTGAAATCCTGGAAGAAAAAGTTAAATTGGCTTTGGCTAACAACTTGCAGCCAATCTTCTGTATCGGTGAAGTTTTGGAAGAACGTGAAGCAAACAAGCAGAATGAAGTGGTAGAAGCTCAGTTGGCTTCTGTATTCTCTTTGTCTGCTGAAGATTTCTCTAAAGTAATCTTGGCTTACGAACCAGTATGGGCTATCGGTACAGGTAAGACTGCTACTCCTGCTCAGGCTCAGGAAATCCACGCACACATCCGTTCTTTGGTCGCTGCTAAATATGGCCAGGAAGTTGCTGATAACACTTCTATCCTTTACGGTGGTAGCTGCAAGCCTTCAAATGCAAAAGAATTGTTCGCTAATCCTGATGTAGATGGTGGTTTGATTGGTGGTGCTGCATTGAAAGTGGCTGACTTCAAAGGTATCATTGATGCATTCAAATAATTGATGATGGAGGACCTCTTTTTGAAATTGCCTGGTGATAGTTGGATAGAAGAGGGAAATACTTCATTATTGGTTGAATCTCAAAATAACGTACGGTGGGACAGATGTCCACCGTACGTCTTGTTTGTTAAACTGATGTTTCGCATACCGGTATAATCATATACGTTCATGCAAGAGGTGTCTGCGGAGCATTTATAATCCATCGGACAGATGAAAACATTTGTATTATTTTTTTCTTTATTGTTTGCTGTTTCGGCTTCAGCCCAACGTAATATCGTAGATAATTTGCAGGCGAATCGTCCGGGTCAAGGAAAGGTCACCATTCACCAGAGTGCTTTCATCACTTCTTTGATAGGGGTGAAGTATTCGATAGTGTCTTCGGCAGACAAGAGAAATGTACTCAAGGCTAGAGGGTTCAGAGTTCAGGTGTATGCCGGCAATAATTCTCGTTCTGCCCGTGAAGAAGCTACTAGTATAGCAGAAAAAATCCGTAAGGATTTTCCAGAAATGCCCGTCTATACCTATTTTCAGCCTCCTCGGTGGCTATGCAGGGTGGGTGACTTTAAAAGTATAGAAGAAGCACACGCCACTATGCGTATGCTAAAGGAAAGTGGCATCTTGAAGGAGGTGGCCATAGTACGTGAACAAATTAATATACCAATAGAATAATGATAGACACTAACTTGCTTAAATTTCCGGAGGAAAAGGTACAGAAACTGATGTACCATTATCATGAAATTCTTGCTACCTTGGGTGAAGATCCTCAGCGTGAAGGTTTGTTGAAAACCCCTGAACGAGTAGCTAAGGCAATGCTTACACTGACCAGAGGCTATGAAGTTGACCCGAAGGCGGTGTTGTTGGCTGCCAAGTTTAAAGAGGAATATAATCAGATGGTAATTGTGAAGGATATTGATTTCTTCTCGATGTGTGAACATCACATATTGCCTTTTTATGGGAAAGTCCATGTGGCTTACATTCCGAACGGCTATATTACAGGCTTGAGTAAGATAGCAAGAGTGGTAGACATCTTTTCTCATCGACTGCAAGTACAGGAGCGCATGACTCTTCAGATAAAGGAATGTATACAGGAAGCTCTCAATCCGTTGGGGGTTATGGTTGTGGTAGAGGCAAAGCATATGTGTATGCAGATGAGAGGAGTGGAAAAGCAGAACTCGGTAACCACTACTTCTGATTTTACCGGAGCCTTCAATCAAGCAAAGACTCGCGAGGAATTTATGAATCTGATAAGCAGAGGCTGATTTTCAGTGGATAGTATTGAAGTGGTCAATGATTTGAAAAAGTAAAGGGAAAGATCTATTTTTAATAAATCCTTCCCCTTTTGTTTTTATATAGTCATTCTTTATTCTGCAATGAACACATTGTTGGCTCGTTCCAGTTTGAAGCGCGATGTATTTCCATGGAACGGACGGTAGTCTTGGTTTTGCTTGATGGTATTATTGCGGAAAATCAATCCGTCAATAGACTTGGCATATAAGATGGGTGCATCAAAGGTTTCAAAAATGTTGTTCTCTATGATAATACCTTCTTTTTCTCCTCCGTGGAAATATTTGCTTTGTCTGTTCAAATCTGGAATTTCCGGGTAGATGGAAATGACAGCTTCCGTAAACTGGTAAAGGCTTGTCAATGCGTTGACAAAATGGTTGTTGCGAATGATTACATTGCGACAGGCACCAGTCTCAAACCATCCGTTGCAGTCGCCACATAATAAAATGGCAGTACCCGAGGTGTGGTCAAAGAAATTGTTTTCTACAATCGTTTTTCGTGGAGTGCTGAATAAGGCACCACGGGCACGGTTGTTTCGTATGGTATTTCCGGCAAAGATTACTTCGGGCGACCAAGTTAGATTTTCGATGCCATAACCCTCTTTGTCCGAAATTTCTTTTTCGATTGTTTCTTTGAACGTGATAACGAATTCTCTAGCTCCATCTATTTGTGGCTTGTCGTATGGCTTGATGTCTGTTATTATATTCTTCTTATCTGTTAGCTCCATTGTTTTAGAGCGGATAAACTGTATTTCGTCACCTTTCTTTCCCCATTCAAATCCCCATGACTGGTCGTGCATGTAGCGTCCTACTAAAGTATGGTCGTCAATTCGTTTGATGACTTTCAGATAAGTACCATGTACATTGATGGCATCATCCATCATTCCTTCATAGAGTCCGTTGCATGAGATGATTTTTCCTTTGCACCCAGAGAAGTGGGTAGCATCGGCCTGAGTGGTGAAATAGCGTGGGTCATTATCTCCTTTCAGGCAGACATTGAATTTTTCTAATGTGATGTTGTTGCACAGTTGAGCCAATAACCCCATTCCTTCTGCGTAATGTACCTTGATGTTATTCAAGATTGTATTTTCATTATGTGAGAGGAATATACCAGGAGCAGGGCGTCCCCATCCGCGCATGATGAATCGAGTGCCAGGTTGCAGGCAGTCGTCTTTCCAATAAGGTGCGCGTACTTTTCCGGGTGCAATTTCGTAACATCCCTTAGTGTTGCATCCTCTGTCGCCAGAGTTGTAGACAACATGTTTGGTCTTTTCTTCGAATACGATTCCCCATGCCGGTTGTATATTCCAGGATGAGCCATAAGTTTCAAATGTGCCATCTTTGCTGATACGATATTTCACCCATGGTGCCGGTTCAAAGGTTATCCCGTTTTTAGGGTCATTTCCAGTGATGGTAACCTGTGCAATGTGAGGGTTGGCAAAATCGATGCTGAAATTTTCCAGGGTACAATTGTTTGAGCGCAATAAAGAGATAGGCAGCATGCGGCCATGGAAGATGAATTCAGCCCCATTCCCATCTAGTGTGGTACGCTTCAAGTCCTCCAATGCAATACCGATATATTTAGATTTCACCTGGTCGTGATTGGAGATATAATATTCTTTTACGGCAGCACCTTTTTCATGAAAGTTATATTTTCCTTTGGCAAATCGGATGACAATACTATCGCCTGGCTGTTGCTGCTTCTTGATTGTCTGTATCATCTTTTGGATGAGAGGCGAGATGTTCTTCTTGCTGTCAGGCTTGATGCCGAATTGGGCTGTTTCGTAAACTCTGATTGATTGCGCGCGGATGTTCTGGAAGTTGATTCCAATAGTTCCGGTTGTAAACAAACTACATAAGATAATTGTTTTGCTGAGAAAATTCATTTGTTTGGACTAGTTAAGGTCATTATAATAAATATGGAAGTTGGTTTAAGTAATTGGTTAAACCAAC
>JARIAN010000065.1 GCA_029257865.1 Phocaeicola sp. | reverse complement strand
GGCTCACCCGATAAACATGGGGGACATCAATCTATATTTTGCATAAAAGTTATACCTTTGTCTTATGAATCATCAAGGACTATTATCATTGGCAGAATTAATACTGCCATCAGAGATACTTTCAAATTTTGAAGTAGTACGTGTAGAGCAAGAAACATCCCTTATTCGTATCTACCTTGACGAGTCAGTCAAGATGGAATATAAGGAGACTCCCAATATTGAATCCAAAGGTTTCTGTGATGCCGTGACCATCCGTGATTTCCCGATTCGCGACAAGGGTGTAGACCTGATAGTCAGGAGACGCAGATGGTATGACAAACAGGCCTGCAGATATTTCTCCGAGACTTATAATCTAAAGGCAGAAGGTACCCGCTACTCAAAAGAGTTTGCGGCTTTTTTAAAAGGAGTGTATGGAAACGATTCCTACGACCTCCCGTTCGCTTGACCGCTATTACCACATAAATGGCGATACATTTGAAAAACAGTACAAGGAAATACTGAGTGGTTATCGTGAGTGGTCGGAACTCTCCCATGCGGAGGATTGGCTTGTTTTCCCTGAAAACATAGGTGAAAGCATCTGCATTGACGAAACCGCCCCAAGCAATGGCGAGTTGTATACAGTTGTAAGCAACCGTGCCTCACGTGGAGGGAAGGGTACCATCATTGCCATCGTAAAGGGTGTAGCTGCCGATATTGTCATAGAAGCACTTAAGCGTATTGACGAAGATAAGCGTCTCATGGTTAAGGAAATAACAATGGACATGTCTAATTCCATGCGTCTCATAGCCAAACGATGTTTCCCTAATGCCATACGGACCATAGACCGCTTTCATATACAGAAACTAGCCTGTGATGCCTTGCAGGAGATGCGTATCGCCCATAGATGGGATGCCATTCAGGCTGAGACAGACGCCAGGGAGGAAGCCAAAAGTATGGGACAGACATACACTCCCGTTGTACTTGCAAACGGAGACACCACCAAGCAACTTCTTGCACGCAGCAGGTACCTGCTTTTCAAATCGGCCGACAAATGGACGGAAAGTCAAAGGCAAAGGGCGGAGGTTCTCTTTGAGATATACCCGGACTTAAAAGAAGCATATTCACTCACACATTCACTTAGGATGATATTTTCTAGGAACTCTATTAAAGATGCAGCCAAACTGTCGCTTGCACGCTGGTATGACAAAGTTGACAATTCCGGATTCAAAAGCTTTAATGTCATCGCGGCCACTCTGTATGAACATTATGATGAGGTCTTGAATTTCTTTGTGAACAGAGCCACCAATGCTTTCGCTGAAGCGTTCAACGCAAAGATCAAAGCATTCAGAGCATCTCTTAGGGGAGTGACGGATATCAAATTCTTTCTTTTCAGGCTTATAAAACTATATGCATAGCTCCCCCATGTTTATCGGGTGAGCCGTTAGTATGGCAAGTGCGCAAAAAAATCAAAATGTGTTGACAATGCTCGTAGGAAGCTATGCTGTTTCACATGAGGAGGGGTGTGCTTTTTGGGATGAAGCAATATCATTTGATATTTGTTTTGAGCCGGGTTCTAGCCCCGCGCCATGCTTGTTTTGATAGCCAAGGTAGGTATGCATATCTGATTACAGAACTCTCGGCTGAGGTAATTGTATTGCCGTATGATGGAAAGACTTTACATCCAGTACAAACAGTTCTGCCCGATACTGTTGGTGCGCATGGAAGTGCAGATATTTATTTATCGTCCGATGGGAAGAATTGATATGCTACTAATCGTCTGAAAGTAGATGGCTTCGCCATATTCAAAGTAGATGGGAAAAGGAACTTTGAAAAAGTTGGATATCAGTTGACAGGCAGTCATTCTCGTAATTTTATACTGCCCCCAATGGAAAATATCTGTTGGTTGCCTGCCGTGATACCGATGAAATAGAAGTCTATCATAGGGATGATGCAACAGACTTGCTTGAAGACACCCACAAGCGGATATCGATGAATAAACCAGTATGTTTGCAATGGTTTAAATAGAAATAAAATAGAAAAGGCTATCTGGATAGGAACACCCTAATTCAGATACCCTTTTTCAGATAATATCATTTATCAATAAGTATAAAGATTGGAGGTAAGTACCTTGCCTTGGGAATCTTTCACTTCCATTTTCAGCATTCCGCCATTATGGTCGAAATACTTTATTTCAATAGGATGATAACCTTTAGCGAGAGCTTTCTGGCCAATAACTTCACGAGGGCCATGTGGCTTATCATTATCAATTACCATTTTGTCGTCAATAACTAAAGTACTTCCATCATCAGAAGTTAAGATGAAGGTATAAATACCATCGGATGGAATGTTAATATACCCATTGATGACCAACCCGATATTTCCTTTTGCTTCTTTAGGTATTTCCACCTGGCTGATATGGTAAGTACCTTTTTTAGCTGCAGTAGTGATGTCCTTGCATAAGTTACCGCTAAAGTCATACCAAGTTGCTTCTAATCCTTCTTTTGAAGTGGTTACATTAGTAGAAGGTGAATAAGCTTCTTTTATGAAACTAGTCTTGGTGATATCTCCTGGTTTTCCGTTAGCACGGAAAGTACGGAATGTAAAGTCTGTTGATTCAGTTATCTTTAGATTGCCATCATACTTAGGAGACTCCAAAGTTGGCGTACTTCCGTCCGTTGTATAATGGATGCCAATACTTGAATCCATGCAAGAAATATTTATCTGTTGTTCATCAGTGAACGAATTAACTTTGTAGAATCCTTCCAAATCAGGAATTCGATAGTTTACGTTCATGATATTCAGACGCGTAAATTGGTCAGACAATCTAGACTTGAATCCTTCCCAATCTTTTTGAGCAGGATTACTCCATCCTAATTCTGCAATAGCTTGCATACGAGGAGCAGTCATATACTGCATGCGTTCGTTAGATGGTATCCATTCACACCAGATATTTCCCTGTACACCTAGAATCAGTTTTTGGAGAGCAGAGTCGGGCACTTCGCTGTCTGGATTATAGTTATAGATATTAGGTAAAGACTTGATGTCTTGTTGGTAATCCAGATAGAACTGAGAGTTTGGGGTAAAGATGATGGAGTTATTTTGTGAAGTGGTTTGCGCTGGTGCATTCTTAGCCCAGCTTCTCCACCACATGACAGTAGCTGTTTTTGAAAGTCCTCCTTCAATGATTTCATCCCATCCAATCATATCTTTCCCGTTTGCATTGAAGAAAGCTTCCATTTCATGGATAAACCATGACTGCAACTCTTCTTCCGATTTCAATTTGTTGGCACGAATACGTCTTTGGCAGTCCGGACATTTCTTCCAATTAGCTTTATCCACTTCATCTCCTCCGATATGTACATATTTGTAAGGGAAGAGAGGGATTATTTCGCTATATACATTTTTACAGAATTTCAGTGCAGAGTCTTTTCCAGGACATACGGGAGATGAGAATACAGCTCCCCATCCGGTTGTCTTGAAACAAGATACTCCGTCATAGTTGCTTACTGCAGCCAGCATATGTCCAGGCATGTCTACTTCAGGAATGATGTCAATGCCTCTTACCTGAGCATAAGCTACGATGTCTTTGATATCCTCTTGGGTATAAAATCCACCATAAAGTGTATCTCCTTCTATAATGCGAATCTTGTCTTCAGGAATACGCATATCACTATTGCCTTCATTCGCTTGACGGATACATTCTCTGTCGTGAGAGTTGAATTTTCTCCATGCACCTTTTTCTGTGAGCAAAGGATATTGTTTGATTTCTACGCGCCATCCTTGGTCGTCGGTAAGATGCCAATGGAACTTGTTCATTTTATACAAAGCCATCAAGTCAAGTAGTTCTTTCACCTCATTAGGATTGTAGAAATGTCGTGATACATCCAGCATCAATCCACGCCATTGGTATCTTGGGGCATCTGCGATTTCTACAGCTGGGATAACCCATTCAGTTCCTTTAGCTACGTTTTTTTGTTCTATCTGTGCAGGAAACAATTGGCGGAGAGTTTCGATACCATAGATAACTCCAGCATATGAGTTACCGCTGATATTCACTTCACGACTGTCAGACTTTAAAGTATATCCACCTTCATTCTTTCCTTTGGATAGAGAAAGGTTGATGTATCCTTTTCCTTCGGTTACCATAAATTCATAGCCGGTGGCTTTGCTGAGAATATTTATCAGGTATTCAGCAGCTGGAGTTAAACTCTTGTTGTTAACTCCGACGGTGCATTTTGCAGGAAGGACGAATGCTCCATTACTCTTTACAATGCTATTAGGCAACGGAAGGATAGATACTTCTTCAACTTGGGTGGAAGTGCTGTTGCAAGCACTTAAAAAAACAGCTCCAGTCAATCCTAAAACTGCCATCCAATTTTTGTAGTGTCTTTTCATAAGCGTTTTTTAAATTAGAAAATTATAATATTTATCAGTTTTTAATAAGAAGGGAGTTGGGGGACGATAGCTTCTATCCGATTTTCTATTTCATCCGGAACCTTGGAGAAGAAATCCATACCGGTAATCTTTTCGATGGAGTCTACTGTCACCATATATTTTTGAATTGCTTGATGGTTCGCTTTATTATCGAACAAGAATCCCATTGCTATTGGTTTTTTACGGTTGTAGATAAGTACCACTTTATAGAAACGGTCTGGTACTGCTACTTTATTTCTTCCGATACGTTTAGGATATTTCTTGTCGTAAATAGGTCCACATGCAATATGTATTGTACCATATTTTTTAGCCCATCTACGGCAGATATCTTCTAGGTCGCCCCAGTCATCACGGTTGAGCTTTTGGTTTTGAGGACAGATATTGCTCATGTAAAATGATTCAGACATAGCTTTTTCACTCCATTTCATGTCAGCAGCCGGAGCCATGTGTCCTCGATCGTAGCCTGTATTAGTATAGTCAGAATGTACGGCACGTGGCTCGGGGAGGTCTGGGTCTGGAATAAATTTGTTCTTTCTATCTTCATTGCCTGTAGTTTCTTTTCTAGTCAATTCCCAGGCTACCCAGTTCGGAGTCTTGAAGTGTGGGTTATAAGATAGGGTATATCCTGTACGTGTCAGTTTTATTTCCTCTTTAGGTATGGTCATAAGAGGGATTTCCAACTTGTTGGAGATGGATGAAGATGCAACTTTATCCGAAGCTTTTATAGTTAGTTCTCCAATCTTGTCAGTCAGTTGTCTGGAAACTTCTGTTGCCTCTTCTTTTGCATTATCCAGTGCTTTTGTGAATTCTTTTTTTAGTTTGTCGCCTTGAGGTATATTGCCTGTATTATCATAAAAATATAATACCCCTCCAATGAGTAAAAGGAGCAGCAGAAAACCGATAATAGGACTATTTGACTTCTTTTTCTTTTTTGCCATGGTAAAAAAATGATGAGTTACTGAATTAACTTGAATCGCATACGGAAAATACCGTCTTTAAAGTCATGACTGACAATTTTGAATGTGCCGATTTCGGAAGTGTTTTTTACGTGTGTTCCGATACATAAGCATTCATCATAATCCCCAACATTTACAACGCGTACCATATCAGAGGCATTTTCCGGCAAACGGTTTAGGTCGAAACGGTTGGCAGCTTCTTGTTGAGTAATAAATTCTGTTGAGATATCTAAGTGACGGTTGATGACTTCATTTACTTTTTCTTCTATTAGGGTGATATCTGATTCAGAGGGGGCTTGAAACAAAGCAAAGTCTAGTTTGCTTTTCTTACGTTCAATATGTGCCGAAATAGCTCTTCCACAGTCATACAGATTGATCATTGTGCGGTTTACAATATGTTCACATGTATGCATAGGAGGGTATTCTTGTTTGTTATGTTCGTTAAGCTGAATTTCTTGTTCCATAAAGGTAGTTTCATTATTTGTTTTCCTTTTTGTTTTTTCTAGAGTTTTCTTGTTCTTCTTTCTGTCGTTCTAGAATCATGTTCATGAAAGCTGAACTGATGATACCAGTAGGGATGGCAATCATGGCAATTCCTATCAGACTTATAGCACTACTGAGGATACGCCCCAAAGGAGTGATAGGGTAGATGTCACCATATCCAACGGTTGTAAAAGCAACAATGGCCCACCAAAAACCATCTCCAATGTTGGCAAAGGCTTGAGGTTGTGCGTTGCGTTCAATATAATACATTAATATACCTGAGAAACAGAGCATGATTCCACATGATGTATAGGCTGTAATTAATTCGTTTCTTACTACTTTTAGTACACTTCCAATCATTTGGAATGAACTAGAATATCGAATCAGTTTAAAGATAATCAGTACATAAGCTAATACAATGAGGTGTACATGTGGACTTTCTTGATAGAAGTAGATTACCACGAAAGGTAGGATAGCTACAAAGTCTATCAACCCATAAAATGAAAAGATATAAGTAAATCTTGATTTCCATTCCCCTAATTTAGGAAATTGTACCGGAGCTGCGATTATTCGTAATGTATATTCTATAGTAAATACGAATGATGCTGTATAGTTGAATTTAAATAATTGGGTTCGATAGGGAAGTGATGATTCAAATGAACTATATATAACTGCGCAAATACATCCCATGATGAAAAACAATACAAAGCCTTGAAACCATCGGCTCATGAGTTGCCGATGTATAGCTCGATATAGTTTTTCATGACGAATAAATTGGGGTAGCGGCTTAAAAAGGGAATTATTATGTTCGTTATGTGACATGAATTTAATTTTTCTGATTTAGTTATTACAAAGGTAGTCTATTTTTCATAAATATAAATCATATATAAGGTATGAAATTCCATTTTCAAGAGTAAAAAAGAGGGGCAGGCAAGATTGCATGCTCCTCTTGGGTGCTTTGTAAAAGATTATAGAATTTGTGTCTTGATACCAAATGATAGGCTCAAATAATCTCGCGGTCTGAGATAGTGGTTGGTTGCTGCACTGACAATGTACAAGTCGCAAGTGCTGAGTTCATAATATAGGCTGATAGCCTTTCCTCTAAATCTTTTGATTCTTGGTATATGATAGGTAATTTGCTGTCCTAAATAGATATGAATTCGCACTTTAGATGAAAACCCATAATATCCCTTAGGGTATCTGTCCGGTTCACTTATCCAAAATTCATTACCTAATACAGTATTCAAATAGAGACCGCATGTTAGTGGTGATATGCTAAAGTCGCTCTCTTTAATACGCAAATCCCATGGAATATAGTTTTCTTTTAGCGTAAAGGTTACTTTTGCACGTTTAGATTCATATTTAGGTATAAATCCAAATAAAATATCCGTTTCCCACTGGTTCTTTTTCC
This sequence comes from Phocaeicola sp., assembly GCA_029257865.1. Taxonomy (GTDB): domain Bacteria; phylum Bacteroidota; class Bacteroidia; order Bacteroidales; family Bacteroidaceae; genus Phocaeicola. The sequence continues at coordinate 2,971 of JARIAN010000065.1, read as the reverse complement.
CATAATCCCACCCTGTTCCGATTGATAAAAGTCCCATGTTACCGGCAAACTGCAGTTTAGTATACGTTGGAATCAAAGATTTCCATCGTCTGATATACCTGTTGAGGCGTTTCTCGTATTTGTTGGTGGAGGTTGTTGGTTCTGTCTGATAGTTGTAGATAGTATCATGTTTGACAATGAAAACTGTATCTTTAGCCATGTTTCTTTGTTGTGCAGCCAAAGGTAGACACATTCCCGACAATACAGGCAGCAGTATAAGTTTCAGTAAATTAGTAATAGACCACTTCATGTTTGTATTCTTTAGGGGTGATAGTGAAAATGTTGTAATTCTTATGCTTCATGCAATCGCTCATATAATAAATAATGCTATCATTAAACAGGTCCTCTTGAAATAAGTGATGCTCATGGGCTGCTGTACAGAACTGAATTCCTGGGAATTTTTTGACATACTGATGGAAAATATTTGCCACATTATTGTTGAAATCACCGCAGAAAGGTCGTACATGCATAGAAAAAACCGTTTTATCAAATTCCGACTCACGGTTAGTTAATTCGTTTTCTATAAAGTTGAGATCAGGAATTGGAGAAGAGTAGTCGTATTCTAGTGCATTTGTGTTTAGGCAGATAAATTTTACATGTCCAGCAATAAATGAAAAATTGGTTTCTCCAAAAATGGCTTGATACGCATCTTTTCCAGTACCTAGACAGTCATGATTACCAATAATAACCACATAAGGTATTTTCAGTTTGTTCATGATGTCACGCTGCCATAAGAATTCATCTGTCACTCCGAAGTCACTTACATCGCCTCCATGTATTACGAAATCGATGTCGTTGCGTTGGTTTACATGCTTTACAAAATCCTCTGTTTCATCATACCATCTTTGAGAATCCCCCATTGTAATGAAACGGATGGTATCTTTTCCCTTGCATGATGCTTCAATCTTTTCGATGTTATGTGCATTTACATTAGTTTCTCCACTAATTCTTACATCATATGGATGATAGTCAATCAAGTCGCACCCTGCCATTAGGATAGTGATTAGATAGAATTTAAGTACTTGAAATAGTTTCATATCTTAGTCGGTTTGAAAAGTTTTATAAATACAAATTTATTGAACCTTTTTTTCTTATAAAAGGCATAAACAAGGGGAAAAATGGTCGAATTTCTAAACTTTAGCTCTAAAGTTAGAATATTATTGCACTTCACTTTTTATGGACTCTAAAATTTAAGAAGAATGAGAGATACGTTGCAAATCTATATTGGGGAGACTGGCAGATAATGAAATAATATCCGTTGGTGATATTAAATTGATATAGCAATATCATTCTTTAAGTTACCTTTACAGAGTGTCGAGTTGTCATCGTTGGTTCGTTGGTTTTGTATTCACATATCTTTTACCTATCTTTGCGCGCATTAAAACTTGATAGAATATGGCATTTGAAGCAAGCAAAAGAGAATGGGGGGAGTTGTATGCATTTTTCCGTTTGCTAGTAGACGGAAAAGTTTATGCAGGAACCTCTGATGTAGTTAGGAATGAAGCACATTGTATACCAGTAGCAATGGTGCAGCGTGAGGAACATGATGGTACTCGTCAGTATATCATTGAAGATGATGATATACATATTGTGGGTGAAAATATGGATAAGCATATTCCACGTGAAGATTTCGAGATGGTAGCAGGATTAGTCTTAGAGGCTATTCGTGGAAGCAAGGAAAATGAGGTGACTTCTCCAGATGGTGTTGAAGAATTCTTGGATGAAGTAGCTATCTTTGATTTAGAGGCTAAAACTGATGACCGTACTGATTTTAGTATTGCTTTTTATACTGTAGATGCACCGCTTCGTGGCTTCTGTGTTCGTTCGCGTTTGGGTATGATGCTTCCTTTAATGGATGGTGGGCGTTCGGCTAATTTCAAGTTTGAACAGACAGGCATTCGTTTTGCAGCTCCTACAGTTAATAAAATCAATGCTTTTGGTGAAGAGGACGATGTGATAGGTCGTATGTTGATGTTGGAGCGTTTGGGAGGTAGCCTTAAATATAATGATGTTGCTGATAAGGTATTTAGAAGCAATCTTTCATTGATTGATTTGCACATGGGACGTTTGCTGGCTGAAATGACTCGCTTGATGTGGTTGGATGGTATTACACGTGTGTCTGACCTTACAGAAGAAATCAAGAAACTTAATCCATTGAAGATTAAGGATGAGTTGATTCACAAACATCATTATTATGAGTATAAAATAAAGGAGTTCTTGTTAGCTTTGGCCAATGGAATGCGTCCTGCTAAAATTTATGATGGTACAGATTCGGCCATCGATGGCTTCTTGTTTGTAACAGGTGCAGGTGAGGTGTTGTGTTATCAGCGTTCAGATCGCCAAGAGTTTGCTGATTTCCTATTTAAAAATTCACGTTTTGAAAAAGGCTCTACTGAAAAAGATAAATATGGTTATTTGGAACGTGAAAATGGGGTATATTTTTTCAAGTTGAATTTGAAAGTTGCTTTATTAAAACGTTAGTACAATAAATTGATTGGAGATGTTTTTTTGATGGAGTTGTTTTGTATGTAGATATGAGCATGCAAAATAGCTCCATTATATATGTAAGAGGGGTTTTGTTTAGGTTATAAATAGGTGAAATTCAATCTTTTTAAGGGGGATATCTTGGCGCACTGAAGGAATATATTTATCTTTGAAATAATAAATGAGATAAACAATTTTTGATTTTTATAAAACATTCTATTATGTGCAGCGACAGATATATCAGATTTGACTGGGCAATGAAGAGGATGCTCAGGAACAAGGCTAATTTCGTGGTTCTCGAGGGTTTGCTTTCCGTTCTTTTGAACGATAAGATAAAGATTCTGGAGATCTTGGAGAGTGAGAGCAACCAGACCGACCAGAATGACAAGTTCAACCGTGTGGACATCAAGGCTTCCACCAGCAACGGGGATATTGTAATCATTGAGGT
>JARIAN010000139.1 GCA_029257865.1 Phocaeicola sp. | reverse complement strand
TAGATATACCTTGCGGACCATGATAATATGGCATTTCTATATCTTTCCACTCTCCCTTGCCATCTACTATAGATTGAAAATCTACCAAGTCTTCCTTAGTTTCATAACGGAACTGCATTTTTTCTATCCTGAAAGATTGTCTTTTCTCTTTCATTTTTGGAGCTACTTCCTTTATAAACGGAGCATATTTCTCCTTTAGCTTTTTAAGCTCAGATTTTATCTCACTTTGAGTAGTAATCTTATGAATCCTATCATAATAATATGAATTATTTCCGCTCCATCCCAACAAAGGATATTCTGGCAAGTCAACAGGCATTATCCTTTCCATCTGACGATCATCCTGCAAAGAAATATTCTTGGAAGCTATCTCTGCATAAAAATCTTTATCTGCCTGATTGCCATCCTGTGCATAAGCAGCCAACGAACAACTTAATAACCCGGTAATACTTAATTGTAAAAAATAACTTTTATGTCTCCTCATGGTTGTAATTATTTATACCACAAATGTATATAGAGACACAATTTATTATTAGCACATTTTTCTTTTTCTATAAAATATAATCGGAAAACTATAAAACAAATTCAGGAATCAAGAGTTTTGCTCTATATAATCGGACGGCAACACACCGAATTCCTTCTTGAAACACTTAGTAAAGTATGATGGATTACTGAATCCTACTGTATACAAAACTTCCGTAACAGAGCAACCGTTTTCGCACATCATCCTTGCAGCCTTTCTTAATCTGAAAGACCTTATGTATTGATTGACCGACACCCCTGTCAGAACTTTAATTTTTCTGTATAATTGGTCATGAGTCATCTTCATGCACATAGCTATTTCCTCTATAGAAAGATCCGATTTTTCCAGATTCTTTTCTATAGCAGAATTAAAGTCATCCATAAATGTCTTGTCATATTCCGACAGTTCATTCTCTATCTTAATCTTCTCACTCTTGGTAACTGGATACTGATACTTGTTTTTCAGAATGATTCTGTTTTTTATAAGTGCTGCAAATTTTATTTTAAGAATCTCTGTCTTAAATGGTTTCTCTTCAACCAAGTCTACCCCCTCTTCCCAGCATGCCGTTCTGAAGTCTTCAGTATTGAGGGAAGACAATATCACAAACGGGATATGTGATGTAAGAATATCATTTTTAAGTATTCTGCACAATTCTTTTCCATCAGTACCCGGCATCATATAATCAGACACAATAATGTCTGGTAACTCCCGCCTTGCTACATCTATAGCTTCATTGGCAGAGGAAACTGCAAAGACTGTATATTGTCCAGCGAAAGATTCTTCAAAGAAATATCTTAAATCATAATTGTCTTCTACAAAAAGTATCTTCCTGTCATTCACCTCATGTTCTATATTTTGACACATATTGCTATCAGCCGATTGCTTTACACATATAGGAAAATTCACGACAATGACAGTACCCTTGTTTACTACACTATCTATACTTATATCTCCGCCCAAAATATCAACATACTTCTTTACCAAATACAAACCTATGCCTGTACCTTCGTCATTTCCCTTTGCACAATAATATCTGTCAAAGATATGAGGCAGGTCATTTTCCGCAATACCTCTACCTGTATCAGAAATTGCAATTCTAGCCATAGAAGAATCAGAAACTATGCTTACTTTAACCTTTCCTCCTTTTGCTGTATATTTTATTGCATTTGATATAATATTTTCCATAACAGACTCAAATTTATTTTTGTCTGTATTTATTACAACCATAGAATCTTGCAGTGCTATAAAATCATATTCCAATTCTATCCCCAAAGATTCAGCATACGATTTGAATGGCATTACAATTTCATATCCCAACTGTTGAAGATTATAATCCTCCAACTCAACATCATTCCCATCATACAACTCCATATCTTTATAGTTAATAATCTTATTTATCTTTTTCAATAGATTATTACCATTAAGTATCATAGAATGAAGTCTTGGCTTGAACTTGTCTGGCATATCAGGCATACCTACCATATCATTAAGAGGAGACAATACCAAAGTAAGTGGAGTCTTAAGATCGTGCGATATA
>JARIAN010000130.1 GCA_029257865.1 Phocaeicola sp. | reverse complement strand
ACCAACTACTACCACTTCGTCCAGTACTTCTGCATCTGATTTTAAGACAACATTAACTACTGATTTAATTCCAACTTCCTGGCTCTTCATTCCAATAAATGAAACAACCAAAGTCTTGGCGGAACTTACTCCTTTGCGTTTGTTGAGAAATAACATTTCTTCAAGTCCTCCACAATGCTCTCTGGAAAGATTTCACTGTATATTTGGGTGGTCTTGATACTTTTGTGGCCCAAGAGTTTTTGCACCGTTGTAATATTTGCACCATTATATATTAATAAGGTGGCATTAGTATGTCGTGCGGTGTGAAAAGAAAAATGTTTTTGAATACCCGCACTTTTCCCTAATTTTATCAACACCTTGTTAATAATTGAATTGGGAGCTAAACGGAAAAAAGATTCCTTGTCGGCATAGCGGTGAAGTATCTTTAAGGCTTTTCCCTGAAACAACCACAATAAAGGCAACTTAGTTTCTACGGCTGTTTTCTTGGACCGGAATACTAGCCACGACTCTTTCTCTACTTGAACTATGTTGTCCGATGAAAGTTGTGTAAAATCGGAATATCGAAGACCTGTATAGCAGCAAAATAAGAAGGCATCTAATGCATGACGATGTTTTTCCGAGGAAAGCTGAGGGCATAGTTGCTCCAAGGCATCTACTTCTTGCGGAAGGAGAAATGTATGTTTGCTTTCTACCGTTTTTATACTATAATGTGTAAAAGGTGATTGCTGCATATATCCTCTCCTTATAGCTTCATTGACCAATGTTTTTAGCTATCTAAGATGTTTAGCTATTGTGTTGATGTTATATTCCTTCTTACGGAGTAGATCTTCCAGATTGCTTAGAAAAGAATAATCCAGTTCTTGAAAAGTTAATGTTGGGAAATAGCACTCTAATAGTTCGATGGTTGTCTGCAGGTTCTTTTTGGTACTTTCCTTACGGCTGGATTTTTCTACCCATTTTCTACTTTCTGTCAGAAAAGCAGATTTCCCCGTTTTTTGTTGGGTAATGTGATATTTGAAATTCTTTATGGAAAGAGGTATTCCCTGTTTCCATAATTCAAGTTCTTTGTATTCCAAATCTAATATAAACTCATGCAATAGACGATTTAGTTCTACTTGATGAGGATGTTTAACTACCATCTTTCTTTTTGCGTCCCAATTAATGGGTTTTACATAAATATGGGAAGAAAAGTAAGTTTTTTGCTTTTCAAAATATGCTTCAATCTGAATTAATGCTTTCTCTTCTTTATTTAATTTCTTTTTTCTGTTATAGACTAGTCTAAATGTTATCTTTTTCATGATAATTTAAAAAAATAGATATAAATTCAAGTAAATCGGTTTAAATATATCAGAATTTCCAAAATGGGAAAAATCATATATTAAGAATATTTATAAACAAAATAATCAAGTAACAGGGCGTATAAGTGTTAAAAAACAGTTTTTGAGGCTATTTAAACGGAAATTTATCACAATTGCCTAGGATAATTAAAATTAATTAGTAAATTTGCAAATTGTTAGGATGAGTGAATTCTTATTAAATCCGAAATTAAACTTTAAGAGAGAATTTTATGAAAAAGAAACTAATGCTTTTTATGACCTTCCTGATGATAGGTATAGGTCTGGCAACCGCACAGGTTTCAGAGGTGACAGGTGTTGTAATTTCTGAAGAAGACGGTTTGCCTGTAGTGGGAGCTTCCGTTTTAGTTAAAGGTACTACAGTAGGTACTGTAACTGATATGGATGGTAAGTTTACATTGGGGAATGTGCCAAGTTCCGCCAAGACTTTGGTTGTTTCATTTATTGGAATGAAGAGCCAGGAAGTTGGAATTAAATCAGTAGTTAATGTTGTCTTAAAATCAGATGCAGAAGTACTGGACGAAGT